>JAYSWN010000069.1:0-70015 GCA_043718025.1 Pseudomonadota bacterium | reverse complement strand
GCGAGGCCGTAGGCCGAAGCAATCCTCACACGGTAGAATAAAGGTCGTCCAATTCGCCATAATCTAAATAAAACTCTCTCTCTCTCATCAATCATCGGCCATGGATTGCCGCGCCACTTCGTGGCTCGCAAGGACGGGTGGGGCGCGTTATCGCTCTCGTCTTTGCGAGGCCGCAGGCCGAAGCAATCCTCACCCGGTAGAATAAAGGTCGTCCAATTCGCCATAATGTAAGTAAAACTCGGTCTCTCATCAATCATCGGCCAAGGATTGCCGCGCCACTTCGTGGCTCGCAAGGACGGGTGGGAAGCGTTATCGCTCTCGTCTTTGCGAGGCCGCAAGCCGAAGCAATCCTCACACGGTGGAATAAAGGAAAGAGCCGTTGTACTGTCTAAAGATTAGACAGCGCGGCGATGGACTACGCGGAGTTTTAAGTTGGGGCGGTGACCTAGATTGTGAAGATTTTCTTTGGAAACGCCCTGTTTGCAATCGTCTTACGCTTATTTTCAAAGCGCCAAAGGTCTTGGCATTTCGCATGCATTTTAAAAGATAACTGACTTTATTTTTGGTTCGAACATAAATCCTGAAAGTTTTACCTGTAGAATTGAAAATGAGAAGGAGCAACGAATGAAAAAAAAGACTCTCTCGACGGCACTAGTGGGAATGCTTTTAGGCAGCGTACTGATGGTAGGCTGTAGCTCGAAACCAGTTACGGTTTCCGAGAAAATAGCTCCCTCGATCGAAACGCCGAAGCGCGAAACTACGGTTGCCCAGAACACCAATTTAGGTGCGGGTTCCAGCGGCTTCAGTCGCTAACCATTACCAAAAAATGATTTTAGCCGGGCTCGCCCAAAACCATCCTTTGGGTTGAGCACGTCGTTAAAATCGTTCTCACACCACCTGCCCAGAAGCGCGTTGAGCGCGTCAAGCATGCTGCGCAACGCATCGGTATAGAAATAGAGCCGAGGCGAAGTGATGTTTGGTAGCTTTCCGGTTTTTTCAAGCTCGATTAGAAAGTGGTCGCTTGAGCGACAGCTAAAGAGCCCGAGCATGGCTTTGCGTTGCCTGTCTTTTGCTCCGGCCACGGCATCCAACAGTTTTTTCTCCCCCGGTTTCTGCCGTTGATACCATTCGTAGTTTACGAAGTTGTGCGCCGCGAGTTTTGGCGGCTCAAAATCAGGACCGCCGCCGTCGCGGCTGTGGCCATTATAGAAAACTACATCGGCGTTTCTAAAGCCTTCGAAAAAATTACTTGCAGAAAGGGCACTCTGAACCCGCTGCAAGGGATCGACACGGTTCAGCTCGTCGTCGGGCCCCACTGAACTGTGGGTGAGGCGAAGCACGACCCCGTCTTTAGTAAGCAAATCGGTGTCGGTTCGGTCGCGCTGAAAACCACAGGCCGACCGCCCCTCGGTGCAGGGAGACAAAAGATAGTGAAGGAGCACCAGCTTTTCGTAGCGGTCGCCCACGAAACGGGAGGGGCGCGAGTCTTTGTAGCCAAAGGCAATTCTGATCTTTAAATTTCCGTCGGCGTAAAGCGATTGATAGGCGCGGTAACAGGCTGAGCTATTTTTCTGATCATCGCGCACTTGAAATGCCGTACGTACATTTTTCGGAAACACGGTGAGCAACTCGTGGGGCGGTGCCACCATCCCCACCTTTTGCTCGCGCGACATCCGGTACAGAAGCAAATTGAGCACCAGGATGATGGCGGCGGCACCGAGGGCGAAACGAAATAGTTTTGTTTTCATGGGTTGGCCTTGGCCAGCGCACTTACTCGCGACCGAACCATTTCAGACGGATCTTTTTGACCCAGCTCGACAAAACGTTTTATGAGCTCCGGCCGTTTTTGATCTTTCTGCAAGGAGAGGTAATACAAAATACCGTGACGAAGCTCTGGAGTAGGGCTGGCAAAGAGCTGGTGCATTAGGTTGATGTCGAGCGGGGTTTGAAAACGGGCCAGAGCGTCGAGTAAAATGAGTCTCACCACGTCAGTCCGCCCTTTCTCCACCGCATCCGTAAGGTGGGAGAGAAATAGGCTTTCGATACTCTTGGCGTTGGTGGCGTCGATTAGAGAAGCTAGCGTCAGGTGAATGGCGCCATTTGCGTCGTTTTCAGACAGTTCGAATAGTCGGGGTAGGGTTGACTTGAGTTTTAGCTCCGAAATGACTTCGAGGGCCAAGTATTTTTGCTGACCTCGCAGTTCGTTATTTAATTCAGCGTCGAGCCCTTTAATCTTTTTTAATGCCGCGACGGAGTCACGGTGGTCCTGGTTAGATCTACCCATTTGCCGGGTTAACCTAACCCAGTCGCTCGCCACGGCTGCCGTGGTGATGAAAAAAAGCAAAGCGAAATGAGAGCGCAACATTAAGTACTTATAAATTAAAAAAGGGGATTCGGCTCTTTTAGAAAGTGAGTAAATAACTTCTTCACGCGTTGCGCAGTTTCGACGTGCCCCTTTTACAGTAAGACCAAGGCCTAACTAAGGGGGACTATCAGTGAAAAAAATTATGTTCTTGTTACCGGTGATTTTTGGATTTCTATCGGCCAACGTTAACGCAGAGCCCTGCAGCTATGCGGCGTATCAGCCCGCTTACCTATATGACCAGCTGGCCTATCAGGCCGCCGAGACCAACCTTACTTTTTTAGGTGCTTCGCACACCGTGCCCGGACTTCCGGCCGGCCGTTCCACCCTCATCGCCAATGGAATGGTGGTAGCCCAAATCGCCTTCGGGAAAGACGTGGCTAAGGGGCTCGCCCAGATGACCGTGTTTCATCCGCAAACCAATCAGGTGTTCTTTCAAGTCACCGACACAAAATTCGTTTGCCCGGTAAACGACGCCGCTAAAACGGCAGGTAATCCGCCCACCGGCCTGTGCCATAGACTCGAGGCTTGGAATGACTTGCAAAAGCCCGTGGATAAGTTACCCGCATTTTCGATCACGTGGGGCCCGCGCATCGATAGCGCGCCGGTTTTCAAACGATATAGTGCGGAAGTGAGTTATGGCGTTTTCCGCCGCGAATTTGCCGAAGCCAACGCCTGGCTATTGGGGGCCTTGGCCTCGGTACCTAACGGTTACCGTCCCGAGCCAAAAGTGCCTTTCGATCGGGCCACGTGGAATTTTGCTTCGGACCTTGATGTGGCGCCGTACTTCGACCGCTTTTCACTCTCGGTATCCAAGAAAGACAAGCGGGTAGTCGTGGTTCGCGGCGTCGCGCCGTCGAACTTCATTTACGGACGCGTGATTGATTTGGTTCGCACCGCGGGCTTTCCGTACGTGGACGCTCAAATCATAATTGACACCCGCACAAGCGTCGTGCCGGTTCGGCCCCAGATCAAAGGTTGCCACTTCTAACGCCAATTAATTTACAAAAATAGGGGGTGGCCGGGCTTTTCGCCTCGCCACCTTTTTTTTATTTTGATAGCTCAACCTCAATGAAAGCTAACCAAGATTCGCAATGGGTGCCGCTGTTTCTGGCTTGGCTGGTGAGCCTAATCGGAACGTTGGGCAGCCTATTTTTTAGCGAAGTGATGAAGTTCCCCCCTTGTGCGATGTGCTGGTACCAGCGTATCGGCCTCTACCCGCTGGTTGCGATTTTTGCGGTGGGTCTTTTATACCGCGATCGCAATGTGGTCCGCTACGCCTGGCCGGTTTTGGGTTTTGGTTTGGCCTGTGCGGTTTACCACGTGGGAATTTATTACAAAGTCATTCCCGAAAGCATTGCCCCCTGCACCCAAGGGGTGTCTTGTTCGACGAAGCAAATTGAATGGTTTGGTTTTATCACCATTCCGCTATTGTCTTTTGCCGGGTTTATGGCGATCACGGTGCTGCTCGGTGTTTTTCAAAAAACGGCTGGACATAAAATGACGAGGATAGAATGAAAATCGACAAATGGTTGCTGGTGGGAGTGGTTGCGTTGCTGGTGACGGTGTTTGTTGGAGCAGCATGGTGGTACAAAAAAACCGAAGTGGCAAAAATCGACGCCAACACCCAGGTAAACAGCGAAGCTCTAGTCCGTGCTTATAGTCCCACGGTAGGGCCTGCCGACGCGCCGGTAACATTAGTAGAATTCATGGATCCCGAATGTGAGTCTTGTCGCCTGTTCCATCCCTTGGCCAAAGAGGCGGTAAAAGAATTCGGCGGTAGAGTTAGGCTGGTAATTCGGTATGCCCCTTTTCATCCCAATGCCGCCTACGCGGCGTCGGCGCTGGAGGCGGCCCGTAAGCAGGGCAAGTATTTTGAAGCCCTTGATCTGCTCTTTGCCAAGCAGCCAGAGTGGGGCGACCATCATCATCCTAAACCTGAATTAATTTTGGTCTATTTGCAAACCTTGGGTCTGGACATGAACCAACTCAAAACGGCGATGAGCGATGTCGAAGTGCAGGGCAGAATTAAGCAAGATGAAGCCGATGCCAAAACTCTCGGCATCACTCGCACTCCCACCTTTTTTGCCAATGGCAAGATGCTTGACCGACTTGGGGCGCAAGAGCTGCGCGACGCGATCAATGCGGCCTTAAAAAAGTAGAAATTCTTCAAACTGCTACCCAGTAACGTTGACGGGTCGGTTGATTAGTTTTATTTACGCCCTTCGATTTAGTTTTTTAAGCAGTGGTTGGCGGGGTTAAGTCTATTCTCTTCACTTTATTTTCCAGGCTGCTTTGTGTTTTGGGTCACGATCGTTATTCACCGGGAATGACAACCAAGTTTACTCTGAATTAACGGCACCTTTTTTGGATCGTGGCTCAAAACACCAAGCGGCACTTAACGCAAAGGCAGGGTTACTTTTCGTTACGCGTGGCGTCCATCGCGCGAACAAAATCAATGGTCGAGTATTTGGATGCGTTACCGTTTCGTAACATGGTTACGCCAGCTTTAACTCCGTTCAGAGCGCCTGAAATGGGTGAGTGCTGAATCGTTTGCCCCTTGGCGGTGAGTGAAAGTTGGCCGCCCGTGGTGCGGAAATCGAGTTGGATAAGTTCGTCAGCGGGACAATAGCTATAATTGCCCAACAACAGGCTTTTCCGCAAGATGGTGGCACCTGCGATCCTCTCGCTGATTTGCAGAGAACAACTACCCGTAATTGAGCTTTTTACGATTTCCCCCAACGCATAATCGGAGTCGGCGATGGCGCCGACTAACAGGGCTGCGCCAATTCCGTGAGGGCCAATCATTTCGCCCATCGTGCCCACGACGTTGATGGTATCGGTCACCGCGGCGGCCGTTGCCACAAATAGGGCGTGCTGTCCGACGGCATTGTCCGGAGTCGCATTCAGGGCATTCGATTCAATGGTGGGATTGATGGACCGAAAGACCGTCCAGCCGTACTGGGAGCTGTCTCTAAAGTGAGTCGCTAAGGTCGTGCCATCCGGATCGGTAAATGAGTCGCAGAAGGCAGAAACAATCGAACTGCAGTCCAAATTCGCCGATTGGCAACTTGGCGTTCGATTGACTGCCGAGGCGGCAGTGTAAGCCGTGGCATTGATCGCAACTTTGGTTTCGGTGGCGAGGTTTGCCGTCACCGCGCTTCCTATTTCGTAGTTCTCGGCTGGGGTGGCCCCTCCGTACAACGAGCCGACGCCGCTGGCCCCGCAACTGGTGACCCCATGAAAACCGACGATAGAGAATTCATAAGTGGCGGCGGACAGGTTTATCGAAACGCCCTTGGTAATTTCTGCGTAGGTGTAGGGTCCAAAAAAGGTACCCGCCATCCCCAAGCAACTAGGCGATCGGTAGCCCAATTGCGCGCTGGTAAGCGCACCGGGAGCTCCTTTTACGATGAGTCCGTAGCATTTCATGGCAGAAAGCTCGGGACCCGAACGCTGAGTTGCGTCGTGTTGGGTGTCAACGGGCAAGGCATTTGTCGACGGTGGCGATACTGCCAGAGACAACGTGACTCGGTGCGGATAGGTCGACAGACTGCAGCTGCCTAGGCAAATAAGGGCGCCGGCCCCAGCAATGAGAGCGAGTCTGTGCATGCGGCAAAATTATACCACTTAAGCCGCGGCTCTATTACATTGCAGCTATGGTGATAAAAATCGTGAGTAGTGGTCAGGCCGGGGTAGAACGTGCCGCGCTAGATGTTGCTTTGCAAAATGATATCGCTTGCGGCGGCTGGTGCCCGAAAGGGCGACGCGCCGAAGATGGGGTGGTGGAAGAAAAATACCCCGTGGTGGAGTGCGATTCCCCAAGCGCCACAAAAGTGATCGAGTTAAACGTGCGCGATTCTGACGGCACTTTGCTGTTGGGGTGGGGCGAACTGGCCGGCAGCAATTTGAAAGTGGTGGCCATTGCCGCGCGAATGAAGCGTCCGGTGTTTTACGCCGACCTAAAAAAAAATCCGAAAATCGAAGACGCCGAAGCCTGGGCAACAAAATTTAATACCAAAGTGCTCAATGTCTCCGGCCCTAAGCCCAGTGAAGTTATCAACGCTTACGATGAGGCCAGTCTTTTTCTTAGGCAGCTTTTGGTGGGCGAGTGAAGCAATTGGCTAACGCGGTTCAAACATAAGTACAATCGAGATCCATTCGCCCCGTCTTTTTCCCAAAGCAGACGTCATGGTTACTTTGGTCATTCCTCCGCTCAACATTAGCGTGGTGCCAACTGACGTGCCCAAGGCCGCGCGGCTAAGAATTTGCTCATCTCGTTTGGCTTCTGCTTTGCCCACCATGCGTTCCAGATCAACCAGCTTTGGGTCGCGACTAGCTTCATTCCAACTTCGGTTGAAATCATCGAGCAGCGGTTCTTTAGACCAATTTCTGTCGTCAATATTCTCGAGTTGGCTCAGTCCTAATTCTACTCGTTTCACTTTCTTTCCAAAGTGCGCCAGCATCGCCTGCGTTGCCAGCTTCGGGTTGATTGTTGATTGAATGCCGTCGGAAAGGCCACGGTAAGTCGAAATTTTAAGGGTGCCATCGGCAGTTAAAGTTCCGGTGAAGTGAAAATCGGGAAAATTCGGATCGCTCTCTCGATAAAAAGTTTCGCTCTTCTCGGTTGGGTTTTTCGCCAGCGCGGCAATTTCACCGCAGCTTTTTACGATCGGTTTAATGGCCGCTAAAAATTGCGGCGTCGTAAGAAATGCAAAGGTCAGAAAATAGAAATGGTTTGCCCGTAGCGTCATAGAGGGTTGTAAAAATTATATCAGAAAACGTAAGCATTTAGGGTGTTTGTAGCGCTTCGTTAACGCCGCTTTGCCCCTCGTATTGTCGCCTTGTCTATCACATGACATGACAAACGTTGGGGGGGAAATGAATAAAAATAAGTTCATCACGTTATTGGCACTGGTCTGCTCGGCACTTTCTTTTGGCTACGAATTTGGGGAAGAGGTTCCGGAAAAAATTAGGAATCAGGTTACGCAAGATTTAAAAACCGTCAGCGGTTTTAAAAGCAACGCCACCTCGGCTCTGCACAAAGAGATCTTTGGCGAGCTAGAAGGCAAAAACTACATCGAATGGTTGGAGTCGCGCATCACGCGCATCGGACTAAACGACTGTGGTAGCGATGGCAAAGCCGTTGCTTGCGTCATTCCGTTTCTCGGCGCCTCTAAGATTTGGCTCACCAAGAACTATACGGAATTGGACCACCCGATGATCGCCAAGGTAAGCGTGCTTTATCACGAGGCGCGTCATACCGAAGTCGACAACGGCAACTGGTCACACTCTCGTTGCCCAAAAGAGTTCAAAAATGAAAAGGGAGAAGACGTTACCAGCATCTGGACCGGCGCCAAGTTGGCGGGCCGTCCTTCTTGCGACATCACTCCTTATGGTTCTTACGGGTCAGCGTTGATCATGTTGAAAAACATTCAGAAGCATTGCTCAAACTGTGGGCAAAAAGTGCTGATGGATGCTGGCATTTATGCGGACGGCCATCTCGATCGTATTATCGATAAAGAGGCGCTGGCGGCGATCAAAGCCGATCTCTATAACGACTAAAAAACGTTTTTGGGTGACACGACGCAAAATTTAATCAAGGGCGCGTCTCTTTGAGGCGGGCCCTTTTTTTTAACTTGGCTAGGGCTTGGAGAATGACTGCTAATAGGGGAAAAGGTGCACTTGGTAACAGGTGCTTTCTAGCTCTAATTTATTTCCCAGATCTAACTTTTCATCTTGAAAGAACTCGCCGTAGGCTCGCAGCAGTTCTTGGCCGGTAATAATTCCGGAGTTCAGCATCAACGCATGGCCTTCGATGATGGAGCCAAAATAATATTCGTAATGAGTCTGCTTTTTGTAATCGACGAGGAACTGCGCCACGTCTACGCCCTGGTAAGATGTTGTTGTGCCGAAGGCGTCCAGCCATTGAACGGCAAGTTCAAAAGACAGGGGTCTCGCCGTGCGTGTAACGTAACCCGCCAACTGCGCTTGAAGCACTGGCAAGGCGGTTGCTTGAGAGGTTTCAAGCTGAGAGGAAACCAATAGAAAATCCATGAACTGCTGAGCGTTGTACTGCTCCATTAGCTGAGCGGCTTTGGCAAAGCGAACGCTCCAATTAGTTTTGTCGGCTCCCACTGGGCATTTTTTCATTGCCCGATCGTCTTTTGGATGAAGACAGTTGATCCAGTTACGGGCTTTAGAACACGGCGACAGAAGGGTCATCAACGCCTCGGGGGAGGGTTGCTCACTTCCGAGTAAGGCTTCATCGCAACTGGTCGCCAGTAAATCCAGCATATGCTGGCGGGCGCCGCCCGGTAACATTACATCCCCTTGCTGATTCATGTAGTACGCGTCTTGATGCTTAATCGCTTCATCCACTTTGTGTTCGGCTTTTACAGAGTAAAAAAGGCCGAGGCGAGGTGCGCCATTCTTAAATTCAAGTAGGTGTGAGCTCGGTGTGCCCGTGGAACTGGTTAAAACCGATTTGCGCGTGATTTCATCATTGCCCATCGAGGCGCGGTGGACCAGACCGACAATTTTACCGTCCGCGTTGAGAAAGGGCGATCCGCTGTTTCCGGGCAGGCTAAAATTGGTAGAGGAAATCCATTTGGCATTTTGCCGATAGACCCGTCCCGAGGTCCACTTCTTCACGCTGGCCAGCGGGTGGCCAACCACGTAAACCGTTTTTTCAAGCAGATCACTTCCGCTTTGTGACTCAATTTCAAGGTGGTGGGGGGCTGCGAATCTTTTAGTTTCGCTGGCGTCGGTCCATAGTTGAAAAAGCGAAGCATCCCATTCGGGGCTAACGCCAACGGGCTTGGCAAAAACCTTGACCGGAGGCTGGTATTTAACGCCAATTTGATAATTGACCGCAATGTGCAGGTAGCAGCCTTCTGCGGCACAAGCGTGGTTGTCGACTCCGAGCACATGGTTGTTGGTGAGCAGTAAACCATCGGCTGAAATAAAGGTACCGGTGCCGTGGCTACCGGTAACGTCGATTCGCACAATGGCCCGCGCCGCTTTTTGAATCGCCGCGGGAGACTCACCAATGTTTCTCATCTCGGCGTACTGGGGAACCTCTAGCGTGAGCGGCTCAGAACCGCCGCAGCCAAATAGCAAAAAAATAGCGGTCGAAAAGGCGAGTGCGCAGACTTTCATCAGTATTCCCCTATTGCTTTGGGGCAGGGGTTTACCATTTTGGGGTTTTGGTTTGAAGGGCAAAATGGGTGACATTTTGCGCGCCGGGAAAACGCCGGTTTTAGAGCCCTAGCTCCTCGGTAAACTCAGCATCGGTCATCAACCGTTCGCAGATTTGGCGCCCTAATTTTTGCCCGGCCTTAACGTCGGTAGGGTGATGGACGCCTACAATCATGCGCAAGTCTCCAATTCGTTTTCCGTGTGATTGCAATTTTTCAGCTTTAACGGGCAAGGCTTGCGCCAAAAGGCAGCCCGCCACGGTTCCCAATGCGGCGTGGGTGCTGGGGTAGGAGCGGCTGGCTCCCGGTTTAGGAATGCAGGGTTTTAGCGTTTCATCGGCGATGTAGGGACGTGGCCGTTCGTAGTGATCTTTAAAATACCCGCCGATTCGCGAAGTGAGTTTAAAGACTCTGGCGAAGAGATCTTCGTAACGATCAAACTGTTTTTGAGTAAGCTGGCCGCTCTCGGGCCCAAAAAAGTTTTCGAACGTGTGGCTAAGCTGTTCGCGACCTTCTTGGCAGTCACCTTTCGTTCGGTTTTCTTGAAGGCGGTGTAATTCTTCGTAGTCTTTTTCATCGGCCTCGCTTCCCACTTCAGGAGGATCGGCCATTTTAAAAGAGGAAGGTCCCAGTTTGGTCCAGTCTGCGAAGCTGGACAGCGATAAGACCGCCGCAAAAAACCAAACCTGAAATTTCATCAACAACCCCTTTAAATAACAAACTCCATCATTCGGTATTCCAGATTAGTGGCCTAGGGGCAACGCGATCAGCGGATGAGTAAAACGGACTGTTAACGGCCTTTCTCCATCGTCTTCAAGAATGCCGGTCTTAGCGAAATGGCGTCGGCCCAACGATTTACCGCCGGATAATTGGCGAAGAAACTGGGCGGCGGCGTCATCTGGAAAAGTTGCCGGCAAAAGGGAAACAGATGCACGTCGGCCAAAGAATAAGACCCTTCAACCAGCCATGCCGCCTGCGCTAGTCGGTCTTCCAGCTTTTGCAGGTGGCTCTGAATGCGGTTTTCGCTGCCCGCGCACTCCTCTACGCTAAAGCGACTGACCCCGTACTTTAGCCGATCGATGGTGGGCTTAAATTGAGTATCGCACCAATGCGTCCATAGTCGCACTTGGGCGCGCGCTACGGCGGATTGGGGCATGAGTTTTAGCGATGCTGGAAAAGCCTCTTCAAGATACTCGGTAATGATCGCTGACTCATACAGCGCTACGCTTCCGTGTACCAAAACCGGTACCTTGGCTTCGGGATGCAAGCGGAGTAGCTCGGGCGAAAAGTTTTTTAAGTCTTCTTCTATGGTTTCAAAAGTGAGTCCCTTCTCGTGAAGGGTTAGTCGCACCCGCATCGCAAACGGGCAGCGGCGAAAAGAGTAGACGATTAGCGGTGTGCTCATATTTTAAGAGTGGAATTGGGGGGAGGAGAATACAATAGAAAACTATGAAAAAAAAATTGGTATTAGGGTTCGCCTTCTTTCTATTTGCCAGCGCGGTTTCTCACGCAGATCAAAGCAATAACCCTTGTGCGGCGACCAGCGAACGGCCCACCACCTCATCAAACAATCACCACATGGGCATTGCCGGAAACCCTTCCGGCCAGAGTTGCCCAGGGATTGAACTCTTTTGGTTAACGCCTGGGTCAGCCAAGTCAGCGCTCTGCTTGGAGCGCGGGGGAAACCCGGTGATGACAATTGCCTCCGGGGGCATGGCGATGTTCAGCCCTGATTGCCGTTGGTTCTGGGTTACCGGTGGATATCGTGACGGCTCCGTTCACGTTTTCACTTCGGCGGGGAAAGACATCGGCCGTTTCAAAGGGGTAAGTCCGGCTTGGAGCGCAAATTCTCAATCGGTATTTTATTTTACCAAACCGAATCAGCTATCGGCCTGGACGGTTAGCACCAAAAAATCCCGTAAAGTCTTAAGCGTAGCCGATTTCGTTTCATGCCGTCGCCCTAATGAGGCGGCCATTTATGCTCCGGTGAAAGCGGTCACCGACTCCGAAGTGCATTGGCAATACCCCACTTCACGCGGCGAAAAGCCGGGCGCCCCGGGAAGCTACCCCGCCAAACAGATCTCCTTTCATCCCGACAGTGGTGAAATCTCAAATACCCTCGAAGGCGCTATGTCGTGCGGCGGGTAAACGCTAACACTTTGAAAACACCGCTCTTTTTTTTGCGTCCCGGACTGTCGCGATGCGACGAGTTATCTCCCCGAAAGC
The DNA here is from genome assembly GCA_043718025.1 of Pseudomonadota bacterium. Classification (GTDB taxonomy): domain Bacteria; phylum Bdellovibrionota; class FAC87; order UBA2466; family UBA2466; genus JBGSST01. Next base: position 58,228 of record JAYSWN010000069.1, on the reverse strand, counting down.
GCTCCTATTTCTGCTAAGATGTCGGCATGCGTTTTCGCAATCTCATTTTCCTGTTGGCGCTTCTTTCGCCCGGGTTCACCTGGGCAGACGGCAGCAAAGAAACCAATGGTGCTATCGGCGACCGAGTCAGTTGTGCGCGCCTGCTCGCTGAGGTGAAGCCGCGAAAGGGCAAAGCCGCAGCGGTGGGCAATACCGACCCCCAACTCTTAGCCAGCGTGCTCAAAGAGCTTCGCGGTAAGGACAACAAGCCGGTACCGCTTACCATTTTGGAGTTTGAAACCCACGTTCGTGAAGTCGCGTTGTATCTTCTCGGCCAAAAAAACCCCGAGCAAATGAAGAACAATTTCTTCTTTTCCGAAGCAGAAGGGAGACTCAACTTCGAGTGGTACAGAGGCAAAAGTGAAATCGTACGCGCCGCAGTCGACGCTCTGCTGGAAAAAGAGATCAAAAAAGTTGAGTACGATGGAAAAACCGCCGCTAAAGTGATCGAAGAGCTGAAGGGTGAAAAGAAGGTTTTAATTTTTACGCATCAGACCACGCCGCTGCAAGACAAGACGGATGAGGTGATTGGGAAATATCCCGATTTAAAAGGGGTGCGGGCGGTTTGGTTGGTGGGCGCTGAGTCTTCACACCCCCTAAAAACCGAACACGTTGCCGAAGCTAGATTGGTTAATCATTCCGTCGGTGGTGAATTCAATTTTAAGCTCTCCGCCGCGGAGAACGTAGTCATTGCGGGCGGAGCCATGGACTATTGTCTGGCTTCGACGATCGTCAGCATTGCGAATAATACCAAGGCTAAGGAGGTCACGGTTGAAGTCATTATGCCGCTGACCTACCTTGATCTCCAAATCGCCAATAAAGATCGAATGCGGGGTAAGCACGCAACGCTTAGCGAATTGCTGGCCGAAGGCGAGGAAAAGGCCGCAGAGTATGGCTCCGAAGTTCGCGGCGAACTAAGGCACAGTTTCGAGGATTTTGGTTTTACTCCTTTACCGATTACGCAGGTACCGGGTTCCTATCCGAGTTTCGCCTTCAAGAACGATAAGGGCCGAGTGATTCGAATTGTGTTTCGCCGCTAAGCATTGGTAGAAAACGCCATGCTCCGAACTAAATTACCTCAGCCCACGATTCGCCTTCTGAGCCCTAGCGACTACCGCAACATGAAGTGGAAAAATGGTCTGGGTGAAACCCAGGAGATTGCCGTCGATAGCGCCGCCCCCTTTCGCTGGAGGCTTAGCACCGCTCAAATCGCCTCCTCCAGCCCCTTTTCGCTTTATCCCGGATACGATCGAAAGTTCGTGGTGGTAGAGGGAGGCCCTATTTCATTGACCGCAAAAGGGGGAGATACCAGGCTTTTGCCTCAGCGTGAGGTGTACTCGTTCTCCGGCGATGTGGAGCACCACGCGATTTTGAAGCAGCCCTGCTGCGACCTAAATCTCTTTTGCGAACGGCTAACGGCGAGCGCAAGTCTGCACGTTGCCCGCTTTCGCGCAAAAGAAGAGGTGCAGTTGCCCTACCAGGGTGACGAGCATTTTGTCTTTGCCATGGATGGGGTGGTTGAGTTTCTAGATCCGAATACCGAACAAACCGGCCAAATCTTGGCCGGTCAAACTCTCTGGGTAACCAAGCCGCGCGGGGTTAACCTTCTCAATTTGCGGGCCTGTGGAGTCTCCGCTACCGCCCATATTGCTTGGGGCGTAGTCACTTTAAAGTCATGATCACCATGATCATCATCGTAAATACAATTAGTTATCAATATTCATAATTATCTATATAAATAAATGTTAATATAGTTTTGAAAGTGGCCGATTACCCATTAAGGTGTGCCGGTGTCTCAACTCGCAAATCAAAAAGAGGCCGAAAAGAGCCCGTTGGTTTCAACTCAACGTTCGTTGGTTGCGCTTTGTAAAGCCGCCGCCGATTCGCTTCGCTTGGATATTTTACGGGTGCTTAGCCACGACTCATTCGGGGTGCAGGAGCTTGCGGCCATTTTTTCAATGCCCCAGCCCGGCATGAGTCATCACTTAAAAATCTTGTCACAATGTGGGCTGTTGGTGACACGCCGTGAAGGCAACTCCATTTTTTATCGCCGGGCGGTGCTCATGGGCGAGAGTGGTTTAGATGATTTTCAAGCCACGCTTTACGCTACCATCGACTCAGTTGCGATAAGTGCACAGAGTGCTAAAAGAATTGCCACCGTTTACAAAGAACGTTCGCTCCAGTCGCAGCAATATTTTCAAAAAAACGCGGGCCGCTTCGAGGAGAAGCAGGGGCTATTGTGTGAACCCGATCAGTACTTCACCAATTTAAAAGAGCTGCTCGATTTAATGGAACTGCCCAAGAGCAGCCAAGTGATGGAAGTGGGGCCCGGTCAGGGCCGGTTGTTACAAGAGCTAGCGAAACGCTTTCGGCATTTGGTGGCGCTCGATAACTCAGGGAAGATGCTCGACCTCACCCGCGGTCGCCTTAAGGGCAACCCCAAAATTGAATTTGTGAATTCATCGCTAGAGGCTTATTCTCCCGACCCCGCGGCATTTTCTGCAGTGGTTTTAAATATGGTGCTGCACCACATGCCGTCGCCGGCGCGGGCGTTTCAAAAATTGGCGCGAATCGTGGTTCGCGGTGGTTACGTGCTGGTGGCCGATTTAAGCGCCCACAATCAAGAGTGGACTAAGTCCTCTTGCGGCGATGTGTGGTTGGGGTTTGATCCCGAAGAGCTCAAACATTGGGCAGAAAGCTCTGGGTTTGTCGAAGAGCAAAGCTCTTACCTAGGATTGAAAAATGGTTTTCAAATTCAGCTTCGGCTGTTTTGCAAAGAATAAAAATAAGAAAAGTCAGAAGGAGAAACAAGTGGCGAATCAAGATTACAAAGTTAAAGACATAAGTTTGGCCGACTACGGCCGCCGCGAGATCAAGCTCGCCGAGCGAGAAATGCCGGCCCTCATGGCCCTGCGCAAAAAGCACGGTGCCACCAAACCCCTTAAGGGGGCAAAGGTGATCGGCTGCATTCACATGACCATTCAAACCGCGGTTCTGATTGAAACGCTGGTCGATTTGGGCGCGGAAGTGCGTTGGTCATCGTGCAACATTTTTTCCACCCAAGATCACGCCGCGGCCGCCATGGCGGCAATCGGTGTCGCCGTTTACGCGTGGAAGGGCCAAACTAACGAAGAGGCCAGCTGGTGTATCGAACAGACCATTCTGAAGAATGGTAAGCCGTGGGAAGCCAACATGTTGCTCGACGACGGCGGCGACCTCACCGAAATGGTGCACAACAAATACCCGCAGATGCTGAATTCGATTCACGGCATTACTGAAGAAACGACCACGGGCGTGCACCGCTTGATGGAGATGATGGCGCGGGGCGAGCTTAAGGTGCCGGCAATCAACGTAAATGATTCGGTTACCAAGTCTAAGAACGACAACAAATATGGTTGTCGACATAGCTTAAATGACGCCATAAAACGCGGAACCGACATGCTGCTGGCGGGCAAAAAAGCTCTGGTGGTGGGTTACGGCGATGTGGGCAAAGGCTCAGCCCAAAGCCTTCGCCAAGAAGGCATGATCGTAAAAGTCACCGAAATTGATCCCATCTGCGCCATGCAAGCGTGTATGGACGGTTACGAGGTGGTTTCGCCCTACAAAAACGGCATTAACACCGGCAAAGAAGACGGCGTCGATAAGGCGTTGATGGGAACGTTAGATCTCGTGGTTACGGCTACGGGAAATTTTGACGTGTGCGATAAGTACATGCTGGCCACGCTAAAATCGGGCGCGGTAGTTTGTAATATTGGCCATTTTGACAGCGAGATCGACACCAAGTTCTTGCGCGAGAAGTACGAGTGGCAAGAGATTAAGCCTCAGGTGCATAAGATTCACCGTGACCCGAAGAACGAAGATAATTTTCTTATCCTCCTCTCCGAAGGCCGCTTGGTAAACTTAGGCAACGGCACCGGCCACCCTTCGCGCATCATGGACGGGTCTTTCACCAACCAAGTGTTGGCGCAGATGCATCTGTTTGCCTTGAAGTGGGCCGACAAAAAATCCGAACCGGTGTTTGTGCGAGTGCTTCCCAAGAAATTGGACGAAGAAGTGGCGCGTAACATGGTTGAAGGATTTGGCGGGGTGATGACCCAGCTTACCGCTCAACAAGCAAAGTACATCAACGTGAAGGTCGAAGGGCCCTATAAGTTGGACGAATATAAGTACTAGGCCTTAATCATTTTTGTTTTGAAAAGGGCGCCCCATTGGGGTGCCCTTTTTTTTTGCCTGGAATAGTAGAGGCAAATCAAAATTGGCGGATCACTCGGCCGGTAAGTATTTTATTTTCATGTTCACTTCCGCGGTTAGCTGACACGCTAGGCGCGCATTCGGATTGGTTGGCGTAGCAAACTCCAAATACTCTCTCTCAAGATCCTCGGGAGCGGGCGCCAAACGCGCCGAATCCGCATCGAGTTCAATCAAACACGTTCCACAATTTCCGCTCCGGCAGCCAAAAAAAACGGGCGAATGCGGTCCATCCAACACGTCGGTTAAAGGCGATCCTTTTTCCACTTCTAGCGGGGCAAAGGCGGGGTCTGCAAAGGTTAAGGTTATTTTTGCCATGTTGCGCAAGGTAGCGCGTTTTTCACGCGAAGGCGAGCGACGGGGTGCGTCTTTAGGTGTGAGCAATGTGAGGCTAAATCATGAATACATAAAGGGGGTTCTATAAATGAGTTATTTTTCATGGTTCGTAGTTTCTTTTTTTGTTGCGGCTTCGGTTGGGGTTCCTAGCGCAACGGCGGCCGATGCTGAGTTGATTTCGGTGCCACTCAAAAAGGCTTACATTCCGACCGGCTTTGACGATAACGACCACGTGCAGTTGGTTGTCACCGGAGAGTTTCCCGATTCTTGTTACAAATTGGGGCCGGTTACGGCCAAAGTAACCGCCGCAAAAATTGAGGTAACCCAAGCCGCGTACCGCGATTCCGGGGTTTGCCTTGATATGATTGTGCCCTTTAATCAGGTGGTGGATCTCGACCGGCTCCCTTCCTCAAATTATGAAGTACAAGACACCAATAGCGGAAAATATTTGGGTAATCTTCCGGTGGTAACGGCGGTAACTCCCGTCGCAGATGATTTTGTCTACGCGCCGGTTGAAGAGGCAATGATTCTCGAAGAGCGCGGTGGCAAAGGGCCCACCCTTTATCTCACCGGCAATTTTCCGAGTAAGCGCATGAAGATTAAAGAGGTGCGCGTGCTCAATTACCACGATGTGGTGGTGGTGCAGCCGATCGTTGAGGTAAGCAAAAGTGCGGACGCCGAAGATGCGCTATTAGCCGCTCGCCCGCGCTTCGAATTTAAGCAGGCACTCACAAACCTGCCGAAGGGTAACTTTCTGCTTCACGTCCGATCGATGAACGGCAAGGCCGTGAATAAGATGGAAGAGCTCGAAACTAAGTAATTTATCAAGGTGGCTGCCTCGCCGAATGGCGGGTGGCCACCTTGCTGTATCTAATCTCTCCAGCCCGCTTGGTCTCTAGAAGCTCTTTTTGCTCCAACCATTCAGCACATCGCCAAGCTCGTGCGAGACCTCTTTGCCCTTTTCACCCAGCTCGCGCTTCACGCCGTTCCACTCTTTTTGCAACCGTTCCATCTTATAGATCAGCCCTTTGGCCTGGCGTTCGAGCTTGCGCAGCTCATTCATCAATTCAGACACTTCCGATTCCATTGCGTAGTTTTATGCCACCGCCCGAAACCCCGGCAAGGGGGCAAAGTGACGGCGCCCCCCGATAGCTGCCTTTTTCCAACCGAATCGACAACCTTGCCATAGATTCTGATTTCCTCCATAAGATTGCCTATGTGGTCTGTACGTCCGCCAACCGAATCTAAAATGGGTGATCATGACGTTCCTCAACTAGGAGTGGAACTGAAGGGGAGAAACCTTGCCCTGTTGATAAGCGGCGGAATTGCCGCCATACGGGCGCCAATGTTGGCGCGTGATCTTCGTCGCCACGGCGCTAACGTTACCGCCTACGTTTCTAAAGACGCGCTAAACTACACCACCAAAATGGCGCTGGAGTGGGCGACCACCAACTCCGTAGTAAGCGAGCTAACCTCGGCCTCCGAGCATCTGCACAAAGATCAGCCATTCGATGCGTATTTGCTTGCTCCGGCGACCTACAACACGATCAATAAATTTGCGATCGGCGTGGCCGATGGCGTGCTCACCACCACTTTGGCTTCGGCCTTGGGCCTGATGGAACGGGGCAAAACTAAAATTTTGGTGGCGCCGACCATGCACGGCGACATGCACAATAGTATTTTCGAAGAGAATGTGAAGCAGCTTCAGAAAAAGGGCGTGGTCTTTATTGCTCCCCGTGACGCCTACGGAAAACATAATATTCCCGAAAATGTAGACCTGATTGGCGCCGTAATCAGCGCCCTGAAAAAATAATTGTCCCTCTAATTTGCGAAACAGTCGCCGCAAAGCGTCGCAATCAAAACTCACGTTTTGAATGCTTGGCGAAACGCCGCTGACACCACGCGCGTTTGCATTGTTTTTTTTTCGTATAGATTTCACTTAAATCTGCAATTCGTCTTTGGGGGACTAATGACAAAAACTCTTGCGTTCGTATTTACGGCGGTGCTTGCGTTTCAAGCTAACGCCTTGCCACTTCACCTTAACCAGTCTTTGGAACTTTTGGATGGCGGCTTAATGCCCGACACCTTTTCCGACGACCACGACTTTGAGGGCATCGTGGCGCTTAATAACTGCTCCGGGAGTTTGGTTCGCTTTGAAACCTCTTCCGATAGCGATGCCGCCATGGTTTTGACCAACGGCCATTGCCTCGAAGGCGGCTTTATGAAGCCGGGCCAGTTCGTGCTGAACAAAGCCTCGACCCGTAGCTTCACGCTTTTAAACAAGGCCGCAAAATCCGCGGGCCGAGTCACCGCGAAACAGATTCTCTACGGCACCATGACCCTCACCGACATGGCTTTGTACCAGGTGGAAAAAACTTATGATGAAATTAAAAGTGAATTTAGCGTGGCGCCGCTAACGCTGGCTTCGGAGCGGGTGGTTTCGCAAGCGCCCATCGAAGTGTTGTCGGGCTATTGGAAACGCGGCTACTCCTGTGCGGTTAGCGATACGGTTCACAAATTGAAAGAGGGCGGCTGGACTTGGGAGCAGTCAGTTCGCTATTCGCAACCCGGATGCGAAACCATTCCTGGAACTTCAGGTTCGCCGGTAATTGCCGCGGGTTCTAAAACCGTGGTCGGCGTGAATAACACTGGCAATGAAAGCGGCCAGGAGTGCACGTTGAACAACCCATGCGAAGAGGACAAAGACGGCAAAATCACCTTCAAGAAAGGCTTGAGCTACGGCCAGCAAATTTCTTGGGTTTACGATTGCATGGGGGCCGATAACAAAATCGACCTCACGCTTGAAAACTGCAAATTACCTAAGTAATTCAACACGCGGCGGTCCTCCGAATTTTTCGGGGGATCGCTCTGCTGCTCTCCCCGATCGAAACCACCCTACCTTTTTTCATGCAGTTGCTGTAAACACTCCAGCCATGCAGATCGGCCGCCTAAATAACCTAACCGTGCTCGAAGTCACCCCGCAGGCCGTGCTTTTAGATGGCGCTGAATTTGGTGAGATTCCACTCGCTCTCGCTCTGGCCCCCAAAGAGTGCCGTGAGGGACAGACGATCAACGTGTTTCTGTATTACGATGCTTCCGAGCAGCTGGTGGCAACCACCGATCGCCCCTACATCATGGTGGGGGAGTTTGCCTGGCTCGAAGTTTTAGGGGTCACCGACAGCGGTGCCTTTCTCGATTGGGGTTTGGATAAAGATCTGTTTCTGCCGGCGCGCGAGTTTTCCCAGAGCGTGCAAAAGGGACAAGGGGTGATCGTCTTCGCTTTTTTAGACAACCGCGGCCGGATCACCGCCTCGATGCGCGAAGACGATTTTTTTGACAAGACTCCGGGGGATTATTTTGTTGGCCAAAAGGTGAGTCTGCTCATCACCCGTCAGAGTGATTTAGGTTTTAACGCGATCATCAATCACCGCCACGCGGGTGTGATTTATCAGAATGAGATCTTTTCACCTGTCGAAACGGGGGATCGCAGAATTGGCTACATTAAGAAAGTGCGCGAAGACTCAAAAATTGATCTCAGCCTGACGCCCGCAGGTTTTGAAGCGGCCGGAGATATCGGCGAGCAGATTATTTCGCTCCTGGCCAGAGTCGGCGGTTTTCTCGCCATTAACGATAAGTCCACCCCCGAAGAGATCTCCGACCTACTCGGGGTGAGTAAGAAAAAGTACAAAATGGCGGTGGGTGGCCTTTTGAAACAAGGACGCATCACCTTTGAAAAAGAGGGCATTCGCCTGGTAAAGTGACCGCTGCTAGCGGAGGCGTTTTTGAAAACACCCAAACAAGTGCTTAAAGAGTGGATCAGTTGCATGAACAGCGGCAATGCCGATGGCCTGGCTGCGCTATATCATGATGACGCGGTAAACTTACAGATTGCGGTGGGCGAACCGCTTTGCGGAAAAAAGGCAATTCACGAAGACTATGCCGAGTTCTTTGCCTCGATACCTGACCATTTCACCCGCGAAGAAAATTTTTTAGAAGATGGCGATTGGGTTGGGCTGGAGTGGTCGAGCGGCGGTACCTTTAAGCCCAATGGAAAGCCGTTTGCGCTTAGGGGCAGTGGTTTTTTTCACATCGTGGACGGCAAAATCAAAACCCAGCGAGGGTACTGGGATAAGGCCACCCTGTTTGCTCAGATGGGTGCGCCGCTAGACTAGAATCGGGCATCACCAGGAGTAGTTAGACGCGTTAAGCGCCTTTTCATTGGCAATCACGCCTTAAATTGTGGTTAATAGCCCGCCATGGCGTTTGCCGATCTCACTATTCAACAACTGGGCCCCCAGGGCGACGGCATTCACTTTGGCCCCCGCGGCCGGGTGTTTGTGGATCGCGGGCTGCCCGGCGACCGCATCAAAGCCAAAATCCAGCGCGACGGCCAAGGTATCATTCGGGCCGAAGTGGTAAACCTGGTGAAGCCATCTCCCTTTCGCCAGCCGGCGCCCTGCCGCCATTATGACGTGTGCGGAAATTGCAGCCTCCAGCACCTTAACGAAAAGTATTATCGCGATTGGAAAGTCGAGATGGTCAAAGACGCACTTCGTAAAGTGCGCGTAAGCCCACGCCGGCTATTGCCGCCGGTGTTCGTGCCGGCTCAGACCCGGCGGCGAGCCACGTTTTCTGCCCTACGCCAAAAGGGGCAAGTGATTTTAGGCTACTACCGCCGCCGATCACGCCAGATTTCCGATATCAATACCTGCCTGGTGGCCGATCCGAAAATATTGGCCATTCGGGATGCGGTTAAGCCGCTACTGGGCCGAATTCTCACCGAAGGCAAAGCGGTGGATATTTTTATTCAGCTGGTTGGAGAAAATGCGGAAGTCGTGATTACTGGACCGCTCGGTAAGTTTGATGAGCCCGATAAGTTTGTGGTCGACGCGCTGATGCCGCTTTTCACCAGCAAAAAGGTGGCCCGCTTGAGTTGGCGAACTAATGAGGATTCGGCGGTTCACGGGCTGTTGGGCAGCGGGCAATTGTTGGCTAAATTTGGCGAGCTTACGGTGGCGCTTCCTCCCGCCGCCTTTATGCAACCCACGCGCGAGGGGGAAAGGGCGCTAGTAAAAGCGGTAATGGACGCTTTACCGGCCAAGGGCAATTTTGCGGATCTGTTTTCGGGCTGCGGCACTTTTTCGGGGCCAATGCTCGCCAAAGGAACGGTAGACGCGTTTGAAATGTCACCGGCGGCGGTTAAGGCGTTGGGAAAAGCCGCGGGCCGATTTCCGTTAAAGGCCATTCGGCGCGATTTATTTAAGAATCCTTTACGGCGTGAAGATCTCAGACGATACGACGCCGTGGTTTTTGACCCGCCGCGGGCGGGTTGTGAGCGCCAAGCGGAGGCGCTGGCGTCATCAAGAATTTCCACTTTAGTGGCGATCTCTTGTAATCCCATGTCGTTTGCCCGCGATGCCCGCATATTGTGCGACGGTGGTTATCAACTAAACTCGCTTCAACTCATCGACCAATTTGTCTGGTCGCACCACGTGGAAGTGGTGGGCGTCTTTTCGCGTAATTAATTCAACATCACTTCACCGAGTTGACGGTACCCAACTGATCCCACAGGTAACTAAAGTACAGAGCGGTATTGCGAATGGTCTGCTCTAAGTTTGCCGCCCCGCCGTGACCACCCTCAATGTTTTCGTAATATAGAACGGGTTGGCTTAGAGTTTCTAGCTTTGCCACCATTTTTCTGGCGTGCCCCGGATGCACGCGATCGTCTTTGGTCGACGTGAGCACGAACATTTTTGGGTACTTCACCCCGGCTTTTACATTTTGGTACGGTGAGTATTTGGCTATGTACTCAGCGTCTTTTGCGTTATCGGGGTTTCCGTACTCGGCGGTCCAGCTATGACCGGCCAGCAGCTTATGAAATCGCAGCATGTCGAGCAACGGCACTTGGCAAACTATGGCGCCGAATAGTTCCGGGCGTTGGGTAAGCATGGCCCCCATCAGCAAGCCGCCGTTGCTTCCGCCGCGAATGCCCAACTTCGCCGGTGACGTTATTTTCTTCGCAATCAAATCTTCGGCCACCGCGATGAAATCATTGAATGCACTTTGCCGCTTTTCTCTTAACGCGGCTTGGTGCCAGCCCGGGCCAAATTCATTGCCGCCTCTTATGTTAGCTAAGGCGTAAACGCCTCCGCGCTCTAGCCACACCTTTCCGGTGGCCGAGAGATAACTTGGTTTTTGGGCTAGTAGAAAACCACCGTATCCGTACAGCAACGTTGGATGGCTGCCGTCGAGCTTGAGCCCCTTTTTTTGAACTACGAAATAGGGAACGTTAACCCCGTCTTTACTCTTCGCCCATTGCTGCTTGGTTTCAAAGGCGCTGGCCTCGAAACGTGCCGGCAGCTGTTTGGTGAGCGTCGGCTCCTGCTTGACGAGTAAGTAAAGCGATGGCGGCGTAAGAAAACTTTCGTAGCTGACGAAAGCATTTTCAGAGACCTCGTCGGCGGCAACGACGTTTAAAGTGCCATCCAGCGGGAAAGCAACGTTCTGCGCTTTCCACCGCTGAGTACCCCTTTGCAAGCGAATGAGCTTTCCCTTCACGTCATCGAGAAGGTTCACGAGCACTGTCTGACCGGTGATAGTCACCTGACTAACTGAAGTGTGTGCCGTTGGCGCGTAGAGAACTTCAAACGCAGCGTCGGGTTTCATTTTGGTGAGCGGTAAAGCTAGCAATGAACCGGCCACGTAACTCTGTTTTCCGCGCCCAATAACCTTCTTGTTGCTGAACAACAGGCGCCCTTCGACAACTCCATGAATCTCGACGTCTAGAGGAAGGGGCAGGGGCGTGATTTTATTCTGCTCACCAACGCGAAAAAGTTCCTGCTCGAAGAAGGCGACGCGGCGAGAAATAAAAGCGAAGGCGCCGTTTACGCCGTGAAACGTTTGGGCGTTGACCATCATGTCATCGGTTTTACCTTCGTACAAAGTGGTGGCGGTTTCCAATTTGGTGCCGCGTTTCCACGCTTTTACTACACGTGGGTATCCGGAGAGAGTTAGGCTACCCGGGCCAAAATCAGTTCCTAAGAGCAAGGTTTCGTTGTCCAGCCAAGCCACCCGTGATTTGGCTTCGGCCAGCGTAAAGCCGCCGGCCACAAAGGCCTTCGCTTGCGTGTCCCATTCGCGTACGGTCACCGCGTCTTTTCCACCGTTAGAGAGCTGGAGTAAACATTTCTGATAATGGGGCGCCAAGCAATCGGCCCCTTTCCAGACCCAGTTCTCTTTTTCTGCCGAGGCTAAGGCGTCCAGATCGAGAACCGTTTCCCAAGAAATCTGGGCAGTCGAGTAACTTTCTAGGGTGGCCCGTCGCCAGAGGCCACGAACATTTTTGGTATCTTGCCAAAAATTGTAAACAAAATTTCCCATCAGCGTCGGCGAGGGAATGCGATCGGTGGCGAGAACAATTTTGCGAATCTCGGGCTCGATCTGTTGGTGAATCGAAAGTCCGGTAAGAAAAGGGATGGTCTTGTCGTTATGCGCCCGTGCCCAATCCAACGCCTGAGGCGATTCGATCTCTTCTAACCACTGGTTCGGATCCTCAACGGCGCTGAAGGCGAGGGGCAAGCTAAGAAGGGTGAAAACAAAAAAAGATGCAAAGCGTTGAGCCATAAAATCTCCCATAGAAACTGTGATTTACCACTTAGCTAAGAAAACGGCGAAGCCAATAAAGCGTATAAGCCGAAGAGTTAGAGATGTCGTACGCCTTCATTCTAACCGTTTTTGCCTCATTCTTTGCGTGGGGCGCAGACGCGCCAACCAGGGCGTCGGATAACGTTGAGGATCTACTGCGAAGCGTTAAGGTGACCGGTTTTACCGAACGTCTGGAGGCATTTGCCGAAAAGTTTTTGGGCACGCCATTCATGGTTAAGCCACTTGGCGAGGGCGCGGACGGGCGAATTGACCAGGGGCCACTTTTTCGCTTCGATGGTTTCGATTGCACTACGCTGGTGGAAACCTTGATCTCACTTGCCCACTCGCGCACTGCCAAAGAGTTTCCATCGTGGATGAGAAAGATCCGGTATAAAAATGGAAAAATTGATTTCTTGAGTCGTAACCACTTGCCGTGCGGCGACTGGGTTCCCAATAACTCGCGTAATGGCTTTTTGACCGATATTACCGAAGGGCTTGCCGGTCCCTTGGGCACTAGAGATGCCTCGGCGTTAGAGACAAAAAAAGAGTGGGTGGGAAAGTTGCCTCTTGATGTGGTTCGTTTATTTGGCGCAGACTCCACCCTTAGGAACGAGCGCTATGCCGAGCTCCAGAAAGAGGCGGCGCGATTGCCTCCACAGCCCGTCTCTTTAAAATTCATTCCCTTTGATCGGCTAATCAACAAAAGGGAGGTGCCCGAAGCTGAACTCAATCGTCGAATCCAAGAAGAGGAAGTGCAAAAAAAGCACCTTGAAGACACCACGCCGCCCGCCACCTCCGCCGAAGAGCAGGCCAAGCGTCATGACTCAATTCACAAAGCCATTTTGGATGCTAAGCTAAACTACTTGATCATAGATGCCCAAGTAGACGAACGTTTTTTAAAGGAGATTCCGTCGGGCGCTTTAGTCAATTTTGTTCGCCCCAACTACAGTATTCCCGGTACGCGATTATTGATCTCGCATCAGGGGTTGGTGTTTCGCAAAAGGGGAACGCCTTACTTTATTCACGTCAGCCTATCCGGCGGCCTTAAGACCAAAGCCGTGCCGCTTGCCAACTACCTGCGCCTCTGTCTTTTGCTACCTTCTGTCCACGGCATTCAAATTTTACGAATTAATGATCTGCGCAAGTGAGCTAGCGCTTTTTAGAAACAAACGAACCCGTTTCGGTGGTGAGGTCAAAAACAAATTTCACTTCACCGCGTTTTAACTGGTTTTGAATTTGTTCGATTTTGCTTGTTAGCTGGGCTTCGTGTACGCCGTAATCGGTGCCTTCGCGCAGAATGAAGCCTTTAATTAGCTGTACCAGGGTTTCTGGATCCAACTGTTCCCAGGGCACCTCCACCCCATTTTCTTCGATTGGGGTCGGCTTTTGCCTTTGCGGGCGGCTATTTAATGCATGCCCTTCGTCGTCGGTAAGCTGATTGAACTCATCACTCATTCGGACAACGTAGCACTGAATTTGCTAAAATCATTGCGGTGACACGACTTTGTTTATTTAGCCTTCTGGTTGTTCTGGCCGTGCCCATTTACGCCAAGCGGCAGGTTGTCCCCTGTGTAGAAATCTACCCCGAGCTGACGGTCTGGGGGCGAGGGCTCTATCACAAGGGGGTTGCGGTGGATCCAGCGCAATTTTCGGAATACGGCCTCACCGGATTGAAACTTAAAGAAGGAAGCAAAGTGACCCGACTGGGTTCGGGAAGTACCGCGATGGTATTTCGCATCACGCTGCCGAGCGGGGCCGCTTATGTTTTTAAGCGTTACGTAAGCACCGAACACACTCCTAACACCACTGAACTCGCGCAAAAGTACCAACGCGATCTTCACTATTTGGAGTGGTTCGCCAAAGCCACCGGCCACGAGGTCTCCGGTCACCAAGCTACCGAGACCATAGAGGTGATTAAGATCGGCAAAGTAGATCAAAAAAATCTCACGGTTAAGTTGGCCGACTTCAAAGGCTTTGCCCTAATTGACGTGCTAGATTTTATGAAGGGGCAAGACGCCGTAAAGTATGCTGCGCTGGTTGCGCAGTACAATCAACGGGTGGCGGTTTTTGTGGGTGATTTGCGTGCTGCCGGGATGAAGGTCGAGACCGCGGCCAAAGAGTTGAACCATCCTACCCTTAAAACTTTCCAAATCACTTTGCCCAACGGTACCGGGCCGCTCGACATCGCGGGCCACGCTAATACCATTTACGATCCGCAAACCGGCCGCTTTATGTTGGTTGATCCGTTTTAAGCGATTTCCAATAACGAGACAGATCTACTTTGCAGTTGGCGTCTTTAAGCAGGTGGTACATGCCGCCCAATTTTCGATTTAAGAAAATGATCTGGTGGGCCGGGCTGGTGAATTGAACTTGGTTGGCAAATTCCATTGAGGTTTCGCGAATATTCTTTAAATACACTTCGCTCGCAAAAGAAAAAGGCTGATTTTCGTCTTTAAACATCGAGGCGATGAGTTCCATCAAGGTGAAAAACAGATCTTTGGTGGCTACGGATTCGCGCGGATCCAAAAAGCCCAATTCAATCGCCCTCGCCGAAATTTTATCACGATCGCAGGTGATCGCGCAGGCCAACAGAGAATACAGATCGGTTCTGAATTTTTGCGGGTATTCGCGAACGGCGCCAAAGTCGAGCAGCACTAACTTGTCGCCGTCGTCGCGCACCAAAAAGTTGCCATAATTGGGGTCGGTTTGAACCAGGCCGAAGGTAAAAAACTCGTGTAGCAATAGATCTAAAACGCGCCCCGCAAAGCGGTCTTTAACCGCGTCGCCCCACGGTCGCTTGATCCACAGATTAAGCTTATCGCCCTCTTCGTAAGACAGGGTTAAAACTTTTTTGGTGCAAAAGTCGGGCACCGTTTTGGGAATGATGTACTGCGGGTAATCGGCAAAAACCGACGCGTACTTGCCAATGGCGTCGGCCTCTTGCCCGTAATCGGTTTCAATCTTTAACCCTTCGGCCAATTCCGCAAAGACGGAATCGAACGAAATTTTACGACCCCGCAGCGTGAGAATGCTGTTAATCAGCTTTTTTAGCATCGCAATGTCGGTGTCGATGCTCTCGGCCACCCCAGGGTACTGCACCTTCAACACCACCTCTTGCCCGTGGATCTGGGCGCGGTGAACTTGCCCGATGCTTGCAGCGGCAATGGGTTCGGGGCTCAGGTTTTTGATGTGCTTTAATTTTTCGGGGCCCAGTTCGCGCCTTAAAATTTTGACCACTTCGGGCGCCGGTAGGAAAGTGGCGTTGTCGTGTAGCGTGCGCAGCACTTCCACCACGTCGGGGGGAAGCAGGTCGCTCATTTCAAGACTAAGCAGCTGGCCCACCTTCATGGCCGCGCCTTTTAGGTGGGACAAGCTTTCGACCAAGTCTTGGGCCTGCTTTACCCGGGTTTGCGCCTTTTTGAACTCGGGGCGATCTTTAAATGTTTCGGAAATGGTCGCGGCAATTTCGCGCCCTACGATTTTACTGGCGCTACCGAGCAGACTGGCCGTTCGGCCTAAAATAGTGGTGGGAATCTTTTTGGCCACCTTGGCAGTGTAGTGTCGGAAAAGGGGGGCGTCTACCCGGGGATGCGGCTAAGCAATGATTGATGTTGGCTTTTGTACTTCCCAGTTGATCGCGTTTAGTGACTCGACTACGTTCGGCAGCACTTTCAATGAACCCTACGTCAAATCGCGCCGTCTATATTGCTTTAACCTCTTATTTTCTATGGGGCTTCTTTCCCATTTACTGGAAGTTGCTTAAGGCCTTGCCGGCGGTTGAGATTTTGGCCCACCGGGTGCTCTGGTCGTTTGTTTTTTACAGCTTCGTTTATCTTTACGTGCGCTACCGGCGGGGAACGGCTCGACTACCCCTAACCACCCGACAAATTCGCCTATCGATTCTGGCGGCGGCACTCATTGCCATGAACTGGGGCATTTATATCTACGGCGTGAATTCGGGGAGGGTACTGGAAACCAGTCTCGCCTATTTTTTAAACCCGTTGATGAGCGTGGCGGTAGGAGTGATCTTTTTTAAAGAATCGTTTCCTTGGCCACTGAAACTGGCGCTCACCTTTGCGGCGGCGGGTATCTTGATTCAGATCGGCATGGCGAGCCAATTTCCGTGGATTGCCCTGACCCTGGCGTCTTCGTTTTGCGCTTATGGCGTGGTTAAAAAAGTGATCGCCGTGGAACCAAGCTTAGGATCGGCGATGGAAGGGGCGGCGGGCGTGGTGCCGGCGCTGATTGCGGCAATTTATTTGCGTTCGCATAGCGACGTGGCCTTAACCCCCTACTACGTGGCGTTGCTGATTGGCTCCGGAGTGGTTACCGGGTTACCACTTTATCTATTTTCGGTGGCCGCGCAGTCTCTACCTTACAGTTTGTTGGGGATGATGCAGTTTGTGGCGCCAACGTTACAGTTCTTAGTGGGCTACTTGGTTTATCAAGAGCCTTTAGACAACACACGGCTACTTGCTTTTACCCTTATCTGGGTTGGGGTGGGTTTTTACCTGGCCGATCGAATTACCCGGTTGTCGGCTGAAGCCTACCGAAAACGGCGCTAGTTTATTTTTTTCTTTCGAGCCAAGCGCTAACCGCGCTGTTATTTTTAAAATCATTTAAATCCCGCTGCAGGTTTTCGGATTTTGTAATCGAAAGTTCGATCTTTTTGATGTCGATATTTTCGCCGTTGATGCGATTGCGAATCATCTGTTCGCGTATGGCACTCTCATCCAGTAATGCCTTTTTAAAGCGCGCCACCTTGTCGATTAGAAAAGGAAATTCGTAAGTGTTGGTGAAAGCCTGGGCCAAATTTCGTTTGAAATCAGCTTTGCCTAACGAGGTTTTCGAGGCCCCGTGCAAGAACTTGTCGTTCCAACGCTTGAAAAGCTCTTCGGTTTCTTTGAAGGAAAGCCGATTCCGAAAAATTAAATAAAAAGTCTCAGGGCTACTATCGATGATCCCTTGGGCAATTTTTTCGTCGGATATTTTAGGATCAGCCATTTTGCGAAGAAGGTTAAATTCTGTTTCTAAGGTTTCCACCAATTCATTAAGCAAATCGGCGCGCGGTCCCACCCTAAGGTTTGTGTACTCTTTTTCATCGTTTACGCATTCGGTGACGCGTGCCAGGCGGTTGATTGGACCAAAGGCCGCGTGGATTGGGCTGGTTTCCGAAAAAACGACGGCGGAATGTAGAAATGAAATAACGAATAACGTGAGCCTAAGACTTGGCATGGATCCCCCCCGAGAACACTAGCGAGCTTAGTTAGTGCAGGAGGCATGCCCGGTTTTTTTAGCTGAATTGAAGAACTTAGGCTGATGTAGACACAGACTCGCTTTCTTGTCTTCACCCGCACGTGCACAAAATAATATATAATTATCAGGCACTTACCGATTCGCGCCACCGACTGTCGTCATACGATGGTCCTTGAAAGGAGAATCGACACTACTTCGGCTCTTTCCCTTAAAAGTTGGCGGTACGCGCCCCACCCGTCCTTGCGAGCCACGAAGTGGCGCGGCAATCCTTGGTCTCATGACGGGATAGAAAATAAAAAGGCCAAGCTCCGATGACGGGCTTGGCCAATTAAATTTATATTTTGGTGGCTAAGATTCTATCTTTCGCGCTTTTTAAGGGCCCGTTTGCGGGCGGCGATCGACTTTTTCTTTTTGCGGACAGAAGGTTTTTCGTAATTCTCATGCTTACGAATGTCCGAGAGAATGCCGGCCTTCTCGCAGTCTTTTTTGAATCTTCTCAAGGCGATATCAAAGGGCTCACCATCTCGAACCCTTACGCCGACTCTGTATTCTCCCACTAGGTCTCCTCTTTAAAGAGAATGTTTTAGCCAATAAATGTCACTAATTCCATGATTTTTTTCGGTAATGACCAACTTGCTGCCGATTGTCGCTAGTGCGCGTAGCGATCGGTGGCCGCGACCAGGGCCCGCGAGTTGCCGTTTTCATAGGCCGAATGGCCGGCATCGGGCACCACAATCAGCTCAGATTCGGGCCAAACTTTGTGTAACGCCCAGGCGCTGTCCATAGGGCAAACCACGTCATACCGCCCCTGTACGATGACGGCGGGGATGTGTCGAATTTTACTCACATGATTAAGTAGATGATCTTCATGCTCGAAAAACCCCCGGTGGGTGAAATAATGGCATTCGATCCGGGCAAAGGCGGTGGCAAAATCGTCGGCGCCGTAGTCGGTCATCATTTCGGTATCGGGAAAGAGGCGGCTGGTAGACCCCTCCCAGACACTCCAAGCCTTTGCGGCCTCTAGCTGCACGCTTTTTTCGGGGCAAGTGAGCCGCTTGTAGTACGCCGCCACCATATCGTGCCGTTCGTTTTCGGGGATATGGTCCCAGTAAGGTTCCCAGGCGTCAGGGTAGATCTCATTAGCCCCGCCCTGATAAAACCAATCGATCTCCTTTTTTCGGAGTAAAAAGATGCCGCGTAGAACTAGCTCGGTCACGCGCTCGGGGTGAGTTTCGGCGTAGGCCAACGCCAGAGTGCTGCCCCAGCTGCCCCCAAAAACCTGCCATTTTTCAATCCTCAGATGCTGGCGTAGCGTTTCCATGTCTTGCACCAGATGCCAGGTGGTGTTGTCTTCGAGGCTGGCGAAAGGCTTGCTCTTTCCGCAGCCGCGCTGATCAAAGAGAATGATTCGGTATTTTTTAGGGTCAAAAAAAGTGCGGTGCTTGGCGTCGGTGCCGCCGCCGGGTCCGCCGTGGACGAAAAGTGCGGGTTTTCCCTTAGGATTGCCCGATTCTTCAAAATAAAGTTCGTGCAGCGGAGACACTTTTAACATACCGGTTCGGTAGGGCTCTATTTCGGGATAACGCCAGTGAAACGGATCTCTATTTTGCATGCCGTGAATTAGAGCGGAAACTTAGGCACGTGGCAACGGGGTGATAATTTCTCTTTGCTTTGTACCGTCCTCTTGAACCCCGCCTTAGAACTTAACTTGCAGCTGATTCATGAAGGCGTGGTGGTAGCCGTTTTGGGCGTAGTGGCCCGAGCCGACGTTGTTACCGCCGTATTCAAGAATGTAATTGATGGTATTGGTCAGATTGGAATTGATGAAAATGTTGAAACCCAAAATTCCTGAGTGGAGATCGTAATTTTGCGTCGTCAGTAACTTGGCGTACTCATAGCGCAACAAGATTTGCAGCCCGCTGTTAGTATCCCCCGCCACTTGAAATCCGATTTGAGTAAAACCGCCGATGAGAAAACGTGCATAGTTTGCGGTGCCAGTATTGTCAGGAAACGAGAAGTAGAGAAATTCAGATTTCCAGCTAAAGAAGTTATAGAGCCAATCCCAGTCGAGCGAAAAGCCGTGACGGCGTCCGGCCACGGCGGAAGAGACCACCGGGGTTAAGGCGTGATCCACCAAGGAAAGCGGGCGGGCTTTGCTGACGTAATCGGTGTCCCAGCCCAACCCCACCATAAAATTTTTGTGCGGGTGGATTTCAAGTTTCAATTGAATCTCTTTGCCGCCGTCGTTGTCGCCCAGTGTGCCGATCGAGTCACTATTGCCGTTAAAAACGCCAAAATAATAATTTAAGATGCCGTCGGCAAACCGGCCAAACAGCATGGCGCCGATTTGCGTGTCGAGCGCGGGGGAGAGCAGCATTGAGCTCATTACGTTTGAGCGTTCAATAAAGTCGAGCTGGCGCGAAGAGCGAGAGTTTTCGCGCGAGAACGGCCCCGTAAATTTACCAATGCGCAGCTGTAGCCAATCTTCGAAAAGGTTTAGCGACACGCGCGCTTCCACCAGACCAAAATCGGTGGCGCTATGGCTGGCGGCGTGAGTGAGCGTGGTGGGATCTACGGTGCCCGCCGCCACCGCCGCCGCGCTCGAAGGGAAATTGGTGGCGAGGGGAATGGGACGCATGGTTGGCGTTCCCATTTCGATCATGAATTCCGCGTTACGCTGAACGGTGGCTAACGTGGTGAGGCGGGCGCGGCGAATGTTGAATCCAAAAGGGGTATCGCTGCGAACCGAGTTGTATTTTTCATCGAGAACGGTGCCAACGAATTGACCGTAGCCCAAAAAATTTAAATTGAAGCCTTGGTCAGGGGCAGAGAGATAAAAACCGTTTCCCCCGGGCCGAACCCCACCGGTCCAATTGGTTTCGGCAAACGAAAGTGAACTAAAGAGGGCGGCAAAAACGAAAAGGTTTTTTCCCTTCATCATGGGGCGTCCTTAATGTGCGGAGGGTTTGGAATAAGACAAGAATATCGCGGTCTTTCGGTGGGGGCAAGAAACGGGCAGGGCGCACTGCGTTGTGCGTGCGCGGCCGCCTACCGCATTTGGATTTTGGGCCCCCCTCCCTTCGGAGGCGAACGGGGTTGGATTCCATTTTCGTGGTTTTTTATTTGATTAACGAAAGCGAGTGTAAAGTCGCCGCAATCGCAGCACGAACAGTAACTGTTTCTTGTTCGGGGACTTCAATTCGGGGAAGGGGGCAAAAATAAAGCCTCGGCTGAATCAGCCGAGGCCTTTAATTAAACCCATACCCCGTTTCGGTGCTAGTGGTCGGAACCACCGGCAAAGCCGAACCGGGAAAGCTTTGGATCGCCGGCGAGCACGAAGTAGTTCTTCGTGGCTCCCTTGGCCATCTTCACGCGAAAGTCGTTAGACGGCGGTAGCATCTGCAAGGTCACCATGTGCTCGCCACCTTCGCCGCTCGGTATGTCCACCGCGTTGGCGTTAGAGACGGCGTAATCAGCGTGGCACACTTCGTACTCGGGCGTTGAACCGCCGGTGCAAAAAATTTCGGCTTTACGAAGCTTGAACGCTACCGGTTTGTAGCGAACGCTTAGCCCACTGTCTTTGTCTTCGCGCTCGAAAAAGCCGTCTACGTTACCGGGAAGCCGGCGCTCTAACCACTGGCGTAGGCCTTGGTTAGAGTAACCCTTAGCGTGGATTTGTACTTTGGCGTACACCCGCGCCTTGTTTCCCTTAAGAACGTAATTCTGTAAGCTCTTGGCGTCTTTCACGCCAGATATCGTGGTCGACAGCACCACTTCTACCGGGTCAGCACTTGCCACCACAGAGAACAAGAAAATTGAAAAAATCACCTGAAGGACCTTCATCGCGCCTCCTAAATTCAGTATCGGAAGAAATTCAAAAAGGATTGAATCTTTAACCCCGGAACCCCTGTCGAATCCAAACTTATGGTGCAAAGCAAAGACCAGGTTTCATACGGCTGAATAACCCTTTGCCAGGTGACGAACTTTTTTTCACCACTAACCGAAGCCCCAGTTTTTCATCTTTTAATTCAATGGTTTGGCCGAGTTTGTCGTTCCGGATGACGCCCCATTTTTCGAGTTTTTTGAAAGAATCATTGTGAAGTTAATGGGATAGCCCGGGGAGGTGCCCATTTCGAACCCAATTTTTAGACAAAGAAAATCGGTTAAAAAGGCGAATTCACTGAGTATACGCCGGCTTCCATCGCGTTAAATAAACTGGCCGGTGGTATGCAGATCTTTCTGTTACCTATGACCGCCAAACGCCTCAAATTTTTTACCGCATTCGTTTTTCTATTGCTGGGCATCACCAACCGACTTGGCGCGAAGATTATCGAACCTTCGGTGACGCTATCGATGCCCCCGGGGACTACCGGGGTCCTGCTCACGACGCCTACGGGCACGCTCGAGGCCAAAGACGAACCCGAAGCTTTTTCGCTTCCCCACGATGAAGTGCATGCGACGGCCGAGTTTGCCGGCGCGCGTCTTTTGACCGGAACCAAAGACGGCAAGTGGTCTGCCTTTACCATCGAAAGAAAAGGCAATTCTTTTGAAGTCATAGAGCTCAGCAAACGCGCCCTTGCCTGGCAGTTGAGTAAAATTGTGATCTCTTGGTCTGTGGTCGCCGTATTTTTATTCTCGGCGCTGTTTGCCCTGGCCGACAAATCTCGCCGCGCGACGCAGCGAAAGTGAGTCGCCGTATTATCCGCCGTTGATCAACCGGGGACTTAGAGCTAAGCCGACCTAATTTAGGGCTTCGGCCTGTTCTTTAACGCTACTTTGGAAACGCTCTCTATACTGAGAGGTAATGGGCCCGTCGGTTCCCGATTTTAGCTCGCGCTGCAGCCCGTCTACGTCGATACCAAAGTCGTAGGCCCTCATTAGATGGTTACGAATAGTTAAATTGCGGGAAGTGTCCAGGCCGTCATTTACCGGTGTGCGGCCCTCTAACCTTTCTAGCATTCCCTTTTCTATCGAATCATCGTCAAGGGTTTGAATAAACCTAGTAGCGAGTTCAAAGCGGGTTCGTTTTTGCTCGGCTCGGGCTTCGCTTTCCGCGTCGAACCAAATGGTCTCCCCAAATTGATCCACTTGGTAATTCGACAAACTTTGGGCGCAGGTTTCTGCGAAAACAAGGCCAGGTACGAACATAATAAGCGCTATTTTGTTCTTCATAAACTCACCTCTGAAGGGGACCAGAAGCCATCTCATACCGCACTTTTGGGCGCCATTCTCAAATTATTAGTTCTGGCGCAAAAATGTTTGCCAGTTGCCGCCCCACCCTTACTTTTGCGATTTATATCTAAAGTCTCTTAGGTATCTGCAGTGTGAAATTAGACGTCCCATCAAAATCAATAAGACGGAGAGCGTGAGTGACATCATTAATTCTGGCGCGAATACATTTCGCCAATTGCCAGCGTCGGTAAAGAAAGAGAGCCCTTCGTGAACCCCCTTTTTATAAGAAAGTCCTGGGAAAATGGCGACGGGAAAGTGAACGACCTGTTTGGTAAGCGGCCAAAACAGAGGAACTCCGGTCACGGTAACGGGCGGCGAGACCATGCTGTCGAGAAAGAGGTGACTGCCTACCAAAAATGCGGAAGTGAATCGGCGCTCTCGCAGGGTTAAAGTTGGTACAAATAGTTTCATCAGCCAAATGCCAACTAGGAAAAATAGGAAGTAGGCAAATAAGTTGTGCCCCAGCCAGCGGTGAACTGTATCCCAAAGCGAGTGGTCGAATAAGACGGGAACAAGATCTAAGTCAGGGCTGTTTCCCAATCCAAGACAGAGAAGAAATAGCGCCACCCATTCTTTCGGCCGCAGCCTTGATCTGAGGTGAGAAAGCGTGGCTAGGGGAATCGAGATCGAAACAATCGAATGGGCAAGTGGGCTGGGCATATCTTTTCAATTCTACCATTACCGCCGCGCCACTATTTGAAGTGCTTCGTTCCATTCTTTTTTTTTAACGCGCCCAGCTCATTATTAAAATCGCTGAGCCAGCGGCTAAGAAACTTTGCGTCTTCTTCGGCGACAAGGTCGTAACAAAAAGAGGCCGCGTGAACCTCTCTTTTTTCTACGGATACGCGTATGGCTAGTTTGGTTTGGCAATGCCCATCGGTGGGATAAATCCCAACCATTTTTTCGAACCACGATCGAAATTCCGTGTAGCGTTTAGAAAACTCCAGCGATTCTAGCGAAGTTGGTTTCATTTGACCGGCGTCGGAAAATTCCGCGTAAAAATAGCGGGCCAATTCGTCGTCGGTTCGCTTTAGCATTACCAGGCCGCGGTAGGCTCGAGCAGAGCCAAGGTTAATGCGAAGAGTGTGATTTTTACTCAAAAGCACCTTTCTGCTGTCCCACGTAGCCGTGGCCAAACTGGACCACAAAGCGAATAAAATGAATGATGTTTTCATTACTTCTTTTCCTCCAACGGATGGGGACAGTAGAGCGTGGCTTTTTCGCATCCAAAGGCTTCTCGAAGCACCGGGTTCTGTAAAACAATCTTTTCAAGTCGGTCCACCGCCAAGGGATGCACATCATTGCTCACGGCATCGTCTTCGTAAAAATTCTTTAGCGTAGCGTTTACCGAGCTGCCCTTACGCTCGCGGTATTTGGCTTGATCGCGGCAAGCAGATTGTGCCAGCCAACCGGTGGGGGCGAGTTGTTTTTCTGCTGTCTCAAACTTCTTGGTACCGACTATCTTGGCGACGACCTCGGTACCCACCCAATCAGCGAAGGCTTCGGTTACCTGAGTGTGTTCACCGCCAACCCCGCATTCGGGATAGGCGTTGATGGCGGCTCGTATCTCTTTGTCATCTTCTTTGCCCACCGCCCCATGTTTCGCACGCAACTTCAAAATTTTTTGGATGCGAAGTTCCGGATTCTTTCCGGCCGACGTTTCAAAGCCAACCGCCGGTTTGGTCAAGCAAGCAAATACCGAGGCCAGCGGATGATCTTTAAAGGGAACCGCCGCCACATTGATTTCAAGCACCGCGGGAGACCGCATCGAAAACAATTTATAATCGTCGTCGTCGTAGTCCAATCCAAAGGGATATCCTGTCAAATGCGGCGGCGGAGTGTTTTGTCCCACCAACTGTAGAAAGCGAAAAAGGCGGGTCCGGGAGGGATTACTTAGCACCTCGGGTTTTAGGCTGCTCGTCGCCGCATCGGTGAATTGGTTGTAGAGCGCATCCTGATTCAAACTAACCAAATTAAACTGGGCGTTACACGGATCAATCGCATGGGCGATTTCGTGCCCAATGACCATTGCCAATGATTCGTCTGGGAATAGGTTCATGGTTGGACAAATATTGATTGTGTGATCGGCGCTACTGTAGTGAGCGTTAAGCGCAGAGGTCGCACCCTTGGCGCATTCGTTTAACAACTTCGGGTCGTCCTGCTTTGTCATACGAATGGTCGTAATCCTTTCGATTAGCCGTTTTTCATTTTCGGAAAGCTCATTTTCGGCGCGCCCACGTGCAATGGTTTCGATCACCTTTTCGCGCACCTTTTCTACCAGTGGGCCCAAGGCGGCCGCGCGCGATTTAATCACCTTCAGCTCCTCTTCCTGAGCTTTAGAGGCGATTGCGGTGGTTTTAGTTTGGGCTTCGTCGGGTCTGGTGCGCTGCAGGAGGAGTAATTCATCTTGCTTTTGCCGTAGATCTTTCAATTCGTCAGCGGCAACAACTTTGCCGAAAGCCGCCCCCACCGATTTAACTGGCACTTCGGCAAGTGGGGCGTCTTCCTGGTCTAGCGGCCAGGGAAGAATTATCGTGGCATCGACGAACTCATCGCTAAAAAGAATCGCACTGCCACCCTGGGCACCCGTTTCGCCTTTAAAGAAAGTTCTGAAATCCGAAGAAAGACCCGAGATGCCGTCCAGTATTTTTTCCATGTCGCGTCTTACCGTGAGCTTTTTGCGGCCGATTTTTAACTCATATTCGTTGTCTAGCTTCTTTTGCTCGGTATCACGCTCAATCAATTCTTCGGCGCTCAGTTTCCATCGATTGGACCGCACCCGATCCACGGGAAGGCGAGCGCCCCCTTCCATCGGCAAAAATTCACCCTTCGTCGGATCAAAAGCTCTGCAAAAGTCGGTGATGTAATTCAGCGTGCATTTTGGCGGCGCAGCGCCAAGTTTTCGCGTTGTCGCTGATTCGTCCTTGGAGTTGGCCGCCTGATGAGGGTCAGGTAACTCTGCGAAGGCTAGGCCTAAGATCAGGTGGGATAGAAGCAAAGTCTTTTTCATGGACTAATTATAGCAGCCTGTTGCATTGGGCTGGTTCGTTAAAGAGAAATACCAATGGGGTATTTCTTTTCAGTTCTACCAAAAAAGGGGGCTGAACTCCAGTTTCCCTTGGCCGGAAGTAGGTGGTTTCGGCAACCTCTGTTATCGAAGGTCATTTCAGAGCGCTCGTGAGCACGGAGTTTAATACTGCGTCGACAATCATAAACTTTTGGTTTGCGGCCACAACTTGGCTATTTCCGAATAGCCTTTTGAGCGTGGCCT
Organism: Pseudomonadota bacterium; assembly: GCA_043718025.1. Classification (GTDB taxonomy): domain Bacteria; phylum Bdellovibrionota; class FAC87; order UBA2466; family UBA2466; genus JBGSST01. The sequence continues at coordinate 32,202 of JAYSWN010000069.1, read as the reverse complement.
GGTAACCAAGGTGGGTATTGCCAATCACGCGAAGGGTTCCGCCGGCAACTAAGGCCCGGCGCGAATCTACAAACATTTGCCAGGCGATGTGATCACCTTGAGTGCTGCCTTGATGAAACGGCGGATTGCAGATCACCAAATCCACCGCGCCGGACTTTTGATCTTCGTAGCAATTTATCCAGTGGAATTCAGCCGAATCAGACTGGTCGGGGAAGTACTTTTTATAGTTAGCCCGAGCGCTTTGAATGGCCATGTTCGATTCGTCGCTAAAGATCAACTTCGCCGCAGGGTTAACTTGTTTGGCCATAATTCCCACCACGCCGTTGGCGCAACCTAGATCTAAAATGGCCTTATAGTCTCCTTGCGGAATGTGGCTTAGCAGAAACCGTGTGCCAATATCTAAGCGCTCGCGGCTGAACAGGTTCGAGTGATGGGTAAACGGAATCTCAAACCCGTCGAGGGTAACCGCTTTAGGATAGGGCGAAAGAAAAGGTGCCCGTTGAAAGGTGGCAAAGATAAGCCGCGCTTTTTTTTGCGCCAGGCTAGTGGTGGTCACACCGATGTATTTGCTAAGCAGCCCATAGCTCGCTTTTGCCTCGTGCTTAAGCATGTAGCCGCAAATGATTTTAGAGTCCGAATTTAGGTGACCGCTCAAATGGCAGAGTACGTCTTCGAAGAACGACATGTTTTTCGGAATTCGGATCAAGACCAGATCGTAAACTCCAGAAAGCTCCGGCAATGAGTTGAATGCTTGAGTTCGCCCCTGGCTGTTGAGCTGGATGGCTTTATAGCTAACAAAAGAATCGGTATAGGTACTAGAGTTAAAGCCATCGAGTGCACAGCTTAAGGCACCAAAGTGATCGTTGACGATCAAAACCCGCTTATTTTTTAGGTGCGTGTCGGCGTTCTCACTCAAGTGCTTCAATATAAGTTCGTCAGCACTATCCCACGCCTGCAGCAGTTGTTTCGGATCATGAGGAAATCTTTTAAGACCGGGCGCAACGGCGAACGGGGCGGCCATAAGTTTCGTCATCGCTCTGCTTTCGTGTGGCCGGCACTCTATAGAGTCTTTTCCTGCCACTGCATTTTACCTTCGGTCACCTTAGCCGCCAAGCGGTTGGCGGCGCTATCGTGATTGCAGCTCAAGCGTTGAAAGTTAGTCTCAATGCGATCGCGGGCTTCACGGCAAAAGTAGTCTGCCGATTCGATGGTGCCTTCGGGGAGCACTTTGGTTTTTCTGCCGCCAGCGTAACCCACCGCCGCCGCCATCGCGAACAGATCGGTGGCAATATCCACAATGCGGCCCAACTGCATCTGTTTTTTCTCAAGCTTTGGCCCGTGCTGCGCCATCAAGTGAAAAGTGCTGCGGGCTAGACGGTGTGAAGTGGTGCGAATGTAGCCGGCGTGGCCCTGAAGTTTCGCCGGCAAACCTAGTCCGGTGGGCAGGGGAATTGCCCCGAGCCATTGTTTTGGATACCAGATGGCGTAGAAACCAAACGCTTTTACCGCCGCAATTATCCTTGTGCCGATCGATAGTTTGGGATTTAGCACGTCGCCCGCGACCTTTAGGTGGCCGTCGAGGGCTTCGCGCGCGATGAACAGTTTTAGAATTTCGTTGGTGCCTTCGACAATCTGGTTGATGCGCGAATCACGCAGCCAACGTTCGACGGGAACATTCTTTTCGCCCCGGGCGGCTAAGCTCGGACCGGTTTCGTAACCGCGTCCACCGCGTAGCTGCAATGTCTCTTGAACCATCACCTCGGATCGTACGGTACAATGCAACTTTGACATTGCGGCTTCTAACCGGATGTCGCGATCGTGAGCGTCGCTCCAATGACACGACAACCAGGTAATGGCCTCCATCGCAAATTCGTTGGCGACTAAGCTGGCCACCTTGGCCGCGCCAAACTCATGCTTACCGATCGGAGCACCCCATTGCACTCGCTCAGTTCCCCATTCGCGCGCGCTCTCAATCATCTTGCGGCCGACCCCCACACAACCGGCGGGAAGGCTTAATCGACCGGCATTCAGGGTGATTAACGCCAGTTTTAGCCCTTTGCCCAAGCCCCAGATCAGGTTCTCCTTGGGCACCTTTACATTGGTAAATTTGAGCAGAGCGTTTTGAATTCCATTTAGGCCCATGAAGCGGCAACGGTGTAGCACTTCAAAGCCGGGCATGTTCTTTTCGACGATGAAAGCCGAAATCTGTTTACGTTCCTTCCCCTTGCTAACGACCGCGGGGGTTTGCACCATCACCACCATAATGTCGGCAATGGCCCCGTTGGTGCACCACAATTTGGTGCCGTTTAAAATGTAATGATTGCCATCTTCGGTTGGTACCGCCGTGGTTGAAAGGCGGGCCGGGTCCGATCCCACTTCGGGTTCGGTTAGTGCAAACGCCGAAATTTCTCCCTTGGCAAAACGCGGTAGAAAACGGGTTTTTTGTTCATCGGTGCCGAACATCAAAAGCGGCTGCGGCACGCCGATGCTCTGGTGCGCCGAAATAGTTACGGTAGTAGATCCGCAATAGCCGGCCATCAATGCCATGGCGCGGGCGTAGTTGGTTTGGCTTAAACCCAGGCCTCCGTACTCTTTAGGAATTTTTATTCCCATGGCGCCGAGTTTGGCTAGGCCATCTAAAACGGACTGCGGAATCAGTCCGTCGGCGTCAATCTTGTCGGCGTCGACTTGGGTTTCAAAAAATTCTTTGAGTGCTTTAAGAAAGGGCTCGCCCGCGATGCGATCGGCTTCGGGTTGTTCGGGAAAAGGGATTAGAGAGTCCCACTGAATTTTGCCCATGAAGAGATCGGCAACAAAGCTCGGGTGTTGCCAGCTATCTTCCCGCGCCGCCTCGGCAACTTCCATTGCCTCGATCTCTTCTTTATTTTTGCCCCGTTCATCGATGATCACATTTGCCATAGGGCACGGAGACTAACGCGCCAATGCAGAACGGCAACTACAAGTTGAGGGAGTAAAGCACTTAGTGAATAGAAAACTGGTTTCCTGACTAGGGGCCAATTTTGGGGCGGTTTTGTGGGTTGTCGCCGCCGTCGCGCCAGGTCTTTTCGCCGGTCTGCCCGTCCAATGTTTTTAGATCGCGATCGTAACGAGTGCCGACGTATTGGCCCGGCCCCTGATTAATTTGTTCGTGCACGCACGCAATCTCTTGCAGCGACCCGCCGACGTATTTGTAACATTTACCTACGTTTCCCCCTTCATCGAGTTCGCGATTGGCTTCGCGAATGTAATTGTTTTGTGCGTCAACGTAAGCCTCTTTTGATTGCGAAGGCTGCGCGCGTTCCTTGGCGTAGAGTTCAGCGGCGCCAACGGCCAGCGGCACTGGGTTTGGCGAAATGGGGTCACTCGGATTCACGGCGACGCCGCGGTAATAATTTTTTAACCTTTCAGTTTCCAGGCGCTCTTCCTCAATGCCTTCAGCATCCACATTCTTAAACTGTTTTGCGGGAGCGGGCGGGCTTGCGGCCGGCAGAACCGAGACCGGTCCCCATCCCAAACAGAGGCATAGAGTGATCATTTTGATAACGCGCATAGTCATTCATACAGCAAGATCAATACCGCCGGTATTCAATTTAAGTGTTCGAATTTATTAATTAAAAAAATATACCGGATTAAAAATATCGTATATTTTTTAGTGGTTGTCAGTTTCGTTGACGCCTTTTGCTAACGCATCTTGCTAACGCGCATTGTCGCGCCCTACCGCCCCACGTTATCCCGGAAAGCACAGGGGAAAACGCAAACGCGATGGGTCGTTTTTGCGTGGTTTAAAGTGGGGTGGGTGTGAACTTGGGGATGGGCTGGACTACGCGTGCTCGCGCGCGCGTTGAGTTTTGGGGTCATAGTTTCTTCACTTCGTTTTTAGTCCTCTCACTGCTGTCGACGCCGGTTTTTTTACCGTCTGCCCTGGCCAAAGACACGGCCGTCAAACTCACGGCGCCGCCAGCATCGTGTCACCAAGCGCTGGTAGATTTACGTTGGTACAAACTACAAGTTCCCGGGGCCCGCGGCACCAACAGGCCCCTCTACATTTCGATGAAGGGGTCGACGGTTCCCATTGCCCACGCGATGGAAAAAGAGGGCCTGTTTTACAGCGACATCGCCACCTGGTTCGACCGCATCGATCCAGTGGAATTTAGAAACGCCCTCACTAACGTTTTGAAAGACATTTTCCCGGCTGGAGAAATTGCCTCAAAATATGGTGAGGCCGCGCACCGCGCGCTGCTGCGCTGGTTGTCTGATTATCCTACGCGCTACCGCATTCCGGCCGTCAGCCTAAAGCCCAGCGAGTGGGTGAAGCTGACTCCCGAAGAGCAGGTTGATTATTTGTCCAGTCGTGAAAATCCTTTTGACGTTATCAACCCAGCGGGTCGCGACGAGCTGTTTGCCCTTCGGCTGCTCTATTTCTCTTGGCTGAAACCGTCGCAAGAAGCTCCTGCCTTTGTTGAAGTGGGCGACGACGTGAATGGCTCGTACGAGCTGAGATCGGCGCGAGGTGAAGCCGATCGCACCCAGTACTTTGAACAACGCGTTCTGTTTGAAGCCTACCTGGAAGGGTTGATCGGCCATCAGCACTTTGTGCACGCCTGGCCCACCTCGGCAGTTGAGCGCGCGCGTATTGCGCCCCAATACATTGAGCTCATCGATTCGCTATCGTGGATGCTCTATTGGCGCCAAGCCCGCCGTAGCCCCAACGAGGCCGATTCTATTTTGGGCCACCGCTATTTGGGGGTTTATTCCAACGCGGCGTTAAACCGCCTTGAAGCCGCCATGAACGAAGACGACCCTAAAAAGTTTAATAATAAATTTCGCATGGTCGGAGCCCGAAATTTTTCCATGGATCCCTCTTTGCCTGGGCAGACTGAGGGTGGCCAGGTGGTCGATTGGGAGATGCGATCGGGAAACAAAGGGATCAAACGTGAATTCGTCGAAGACTTAATTGAGGCCCGGCTGTGGAGTGGCGACTACAATGGGGTGCAAAGTTACCACCAGCACCGCGATGAGTTTGATCCATCGCGATCTATACGCGAACACGCACTCCGTTTTCTCAGCGAGAAGCAGCTGGCGGTGGTGGAAGAGTTCGAACAGAAGCTTCCGCAGCTCAGGTGGTCGGCGCACGGCTTAGCCCATAACCACATGCGAAACAAGCTTTTGGCGCCGCTGTTTCGGTGGGATCTAAGAATTCCCTCATTTGCGAAAGTAGATATTTTACGGGCGGCGCAAGAACGCTACGCCATTCAGCTTTTTGAAGTGGCGAAGGAATATTTGCGAAAATACGAAAAAGTTGAACACAACGTTGCCTTGGGCGAACTCCGATCTGAAATGGTGGGCAAGCTCGAACAGTTTCAATACCAATTTGCCCGCCGTGTTTCACTCGAAGAAGATTTCGAGCGCTATCTTATTCCGCGGCCCACGGGAACCCTACCCACCATCACCGTGCCGTACGACGGCAAGATCAATCCTAATCTCATTGATTTGGGAATTGAATATAGTTTCCGTTTTCCGGACCGGCCGTTATCGCGCGATCGCGCCAACGAGCGGCTGAAAAGCACCGCCGAGATGGTTAAAAAATATTTCGAAGCGATAGATCCCATCGGCACCGCACCCGGCTTGCTCGAAGAGCTAGACTCTACGGGGCATGGCCATAATTTGGGAATTCGTTACCGGTACACGCGGGCCAATGGCGAGATTTGGCGCATCGAATGGGACGGCATTAATCGCTCTTACACCGACGACGGGGTTAAGCGGTCGCGATCTGGCCACATCGAAGTGCCGTCGCCCAAAAAATCTCCGGCCGATCCGGAAGAGGTGAGGGCCTTGTATTTGGCGATGCGCGAACTGGGGCAAGTGCCTAGGCGCGGGGCCGGTGGCGCGCATGTGAATATTGATCTAGCGCCGCTAGTGGCCCTGGGGCCACGGCAAGGGGCGCGAAAAGCGGCGAACTTGATTGCGTACTTTGAGTCAAACCGCGACATGATTCAGTTTTTATGGCAGCACCCGTTTCGGGTGCGCGCCGCTCTTGCCGTTGAGCAGACGCCCGAACTCGTTGCCGGGCTAAATTCGTTTAGCGGTGAGTGGAATGAGCTTGGTACCCTGCTCTACGAGCAGCGGTACTTTAATCCCTACATCACCCGTAAGCCGGGATACGCGCAGCTCAACGCCACAGCATTGATGTCGGGGGCAATTCCTAAGGCGTACCAGAAGACCATCGACATCAAAGATCCAGCGGTGAAATGGTTTCCCGCGTTTGGCGGCAAGGGCAAAGACCGGCTGGAGTTCAGGCTGTTCGATGCGCCCACTGACGAGTATATGGCAGCGTTGCAGGTGAAATACGTTAGGGCGTTGCTCAATCAAGCGCTCAATGCCCCGGGCACCGTAAAGTTGAAAGCCCATTTCACGGCCGCTCAGGTGGCCGCGTGGAAGAATGAAGACGGATCGGTAAACGGCACTCAATTTGCGGTTGATGCGATTGAGCACTTTAAAGAGCTGGGGCTGGATCCCAAAGAATTTCGTATGCTGGTGCTCGAAGCCATTCGGATGCAGGAGGTGCAACCAGCCCCGCGACCGCCGCTTGAAAAATTCCGGCGATTTTTACCGGCCGAAAAGTGATCGTCTAGTCTCATTCCGCGGGGTAGGGTGGCCTGCTTTGCGTAAAGGAGGGTTTTTTGATCAATGCGATTGTGAGCGAAGGTAACCCGCCGGTACCGGTTTGGCTGGACGTGGTAGATCCTTCGAAGAAGGAGCTAAAAGAGCTGGCGGTTCAGTATCACTTGCATCCCGAGTTGGTGAAGGACTGCATGGAGCCGCAGCACCTGCCCAAACACGAGACCTATGGCGATCTCACCTTTCTTATTCTTCGCCATTACGACGAGCGTTGCACAGAAGAGCACGATTCGGTGCAAACGATGACGCGTAAATTGGCCGTGTTTTTGGGTCACCGGTTTTTGATTACGGTGCACCGCACCGATCCTAAGTTTTTAACCCCCGTGCGTGCGCTTTATGCACAGAAAAATGGGGAGACTATCTACCTGCAAGTGGCCCTGCTCGAAATCTTAATGGCGGCGGTCAGCACTTATCACGATCCTTTGGAACAAATGGAAGAAAAAATTCACCAACTAGAGACGGCCATCTTGAAAAATCAGGAGACCATGGCAAGTTGGGAAGAGGTGTTTCGCACCAAATGCCGCCTTTCGATCATAAAACGGATTTTGTGGCATTCAGTCGACACCGCCAAAAAGTTTGTTCCGCAATCACAAGCCAACCTACCGCTGCGTCAAGACTTGATCGAGCGCATCGATGGCTTGCTATTTTTCGCCGATAGTTTGCTGGACGATCTCAATGCCCTACTCAATATTCAGCTATCGCTATCGACCCATAAGATGACCGAAGCCTCCAACCGCACCAACGAGGTTGTAAAAGTTCTCACGGTATTCTCCGTGTTTTTCCTTCCTCTGAATTTTATCGTTGGGGTTTATGGCATGAATTTCGAGCACATGCCGGAGTTGAAATGGAAGTACGGCTACCCCCTGGTTTGGGTCGTGATGCTCAGCACCGCTTCGACCATCTTCTTCTGGTTCGCCAAAAAAGGGTGGATCCGCCGAAATCGTCCTTGACCGAATCCTAAAAATTCTCAAAAATTTAACTATTCAGAAATAAACTGCATCGGGGGAATGTGGGCAATAAACTAACGCTTCTTTTTGTCTGCCTATTTTCTATCTTTACGATCCCAACGCCGCTATTGGCCGGCGGCGAGCCAGCCCTTGAACTTCCCATCGAACCGGCCTCCGGAAAAGGCGATCCGCTTCTTGCCAAAGCTTGGCACCTTACCGAAATGAATACGTTTGAAGCCTGGAAGACGACCAAGGGTAGCCGCGACGTGGTGATCTCTTTCGTCGACAGTGGCATCAATTATTTACATCCCGATTTGGCCCCTAATTTGGCCTGGAATAAGGCGGAGTGGCCTTGCGATGGCACGGATAAAGACCAGAATGGCTTTAAAGACGACGTAATCGGCTTCGATTTTACCCGTAACCACTATTTGCCGTGGGACGGTGGTGGCCACGGCACCTTTTTGGCTGGGCTTGCGGTGGCGGTAGAGGGTAATGGCGTGGGATCGGCCGGAGTCTGTCCGCGCTGCTCAGTAATGGCGGCAAAATTCATCAACCGGGATGGTTTTGGCGACGACGACGATGCCATTAGGGCGATTCAGTATTCGATTTTGATGAAGGCCAAGATTATCAATGTTTCTTTTTCGGGCGAAGGGTACGATAAAAAGTTGTTTAAAGTGCTTGAAGCCGCCGGTGAGGCCGACATTGTAGTGGTGGCGGCGGCCAGCAACGATGGGACAGATCTCGATAAGCAGAATATTTACCCCGCCAAGTTTAAGTTGCCGAACCTAATTACCGTAGCCGCCGTCAACGCTGAGCATTACCTGTGGAAGCATTCAAACTGGGGAAAAAAATCGGTGCACGTGGCGGCTCCTGCTGAAGACGTCGTCAGTATCTGGAAAGCTGGAAAAGATGGTTACGACAGCGGCAGCGGCACGTCGGACGCCGCCGCAATCGTATCGGGCCTGGCGGGCTTGGTTCGTTCGGCCAATCCGGGTCTTACCGCCGCTCAAGTCGTAGAGGTCATCAGCCGCACCGTAAAATTGTTGCCGGAGCTTGAAGGCAAAACCATATCCGGTGGGCAAGTGGATGCCGCCGCGGCGGTTAGATGCGCGACCGATGGTCTGCGCTGTCTTCATGCTGACTAGGCCAAGAATTTCGGGTAACACCGCAGCATGTCAGTTGATAAAGTTGGACTCTTACTGGTGAACCTGGGCACGCCCGCCTCTCCCGAACCCGATGACGTTGGCCGCTATCTCAAAGAATTTCTTAGCGACCCTTACGTAATCGACATTGCCGCCCCATTGCGCTGGCTGCTGGTCAACGTGCTTATCGTCCCCCGTCGCCAACACGCCTCGGCGAAACTCTATAAAAAAGTATGGACCCCGGAAGGATCTCCGCTCTTGGTTTTTTCGCGCGAGCATACCAAGAAAGTGCGGCAAATTTGCGCCGCGACATTTGGTGACTCGGTGGTGGTGGAGCTGGGGATGAGGTATGGCAACCCCAGCCTCGATCACGCCATTGCCACCTTGATGGCGCACGGAGTGAAGTCGATCAAAGTGTTGCCGCTCTATCCCCAGTTCTCACTGGCCGCTACACAAACTGCGATTGATAAAGTGAATCAAGTGGTGCGGCAGCGGAAGTTTGCCGGAACGGTCACTTTTTTTCCGGCCTTCTACAATCATGATCTTTACCTCGATGCGGTGGCGCAGGTATCGGCGCCGCACCTTAGAAAACCATGGGACAAAGTGCTGTTCAGTTTTCACGGGCTACCCGAGCGGCAAGTGCGTAAGACCGACGCTACCGGAAAACATTGCCTTCAATACGAAAACTGCTGCGATGCCGTCGTGGCCGCCAACGCAAATTGTTACCGAGCGCAGAGCTACGCCACTGCGCGATCGCTGGCAACTAAACTAGGGTTAACTAAAGAGCAATACCTGGTGGGCTTTCAGTCGCGATTGGGGCGAACGCCTTGGATTAGGCCGCACTCCGACGAGTTTTACCGTCAGCTTCCCGCCCAAGGGGTGAAGCGGCTTGCCGTGCTAAGCCCTTCGTTCGTTGCGGATTGTTTAGAAACGCTCGAAGAGATTTCAATTCGCGGGCTTGAAGAGTTTCGTGAGCACGGCGGTGAAGATCTGTTCTTGGTCCCCTCGCTCAACGGCTCGGCGGTGTGGGCGGAAACGGTTGTTAAGATGATGACCCCCTTGCTGCATAATTCGACTTTGTGAGTCAGCCTCCCTTTGTTAAGGGTTAGGCTGGGCCTGGATGGTTGGGCTCGGTGGGTTATTTGGGGGATATCATGAAGATCGTATTTTCATTTCTTGTTTTGGCCTTGAGTCTAAACGCTTCGGCGATTGAACTTTCTGCGGCGTCTAATCATCAAATCTTGCAAGAACTATCGAGTCGCCTTGAAAATGGCGGCGGCGGCGGGGTTGCGCCGGTAATCGTTACCTACCTTTGCGATAACAACGGTTATCTCAAAATAGAAACGCTGACCTCAACCGGCGAATCAAAAGCAGACAGTAAATACTTGAGCACTCCTGCCCAGTGCGAAGAGCAGGCAAATCGGCTGCGTCAGACCAAGTCGAAGGCTTATGGCTTGATGCTTTATGCTCTGTGCGACAACAACGGCTATTTGAGTAAAAATACGATCAATGAAAAAGGGGAGATGAAAACTATATCGACCGTTTACTTATCGTCGTACCAAGCCTGTTTGCCACAGGCCAAATCGATCAACGCGCAGCCCTAAAGACTCTCCTAATTATTTGCCCCGGGAACAGACCAGCTTTTCTGCATCGTTACGCCGTAGGTTAGTCCCGGTAAATGAGCCAAAAAAGTATGTGGGTTTAATCCCTCTTTTGGTGAAAGATGATTAAGGCGTCGAAATAAACCGGTCGGTCGCAGGCTTTTCCAAGGGGCCAGCGGCCGACCCTTTTTTTAGGCCCCTCACCAATTTTGTCTATCCGGAATTGTGGTGGCCCGAAAAATGCTCCCTAGAGTGAACACTTTCGTTTAGCTAAACTATAGATACGCCCTTTCCGCTCGCGGTTCCCACTTACAAAGATATGAAACTTATCTCTCATTTGATCTTGATTGGCCTCACGCTGCTGTTGGCCTTGCCCGCGTGCACGCAGGTGCTTTCGAAGGGCAGATCATTGGGTGGCGGAAACGGCGACGCCATTTTAGGCGTTGGCAGCGTGAAAATCGCGACTCTGTATGACCACAATTATTTGAAATCGGTTCGCGGCGAAATCTTTAAGCTGCTCGATAAACCGGCGGGGTCTCCGACCGAGGCCGTCTATTACAAACGCGACGGCTCCGTTGATTTTAAGGTTGCCGTTCCGCTCAACGAATTTCTCTCCTTTACGGTAGGTGCTTATAAAGCTCTAGCGTTCAAAAGTCGCAATGAAGTCTTTGTGGCCGGTGAAGGAACACCGAACACGCAGGTCATCGTAGAAGCCTGTTTTGGAACGGCCACGGCCGGAAATTCAAATCCAATTACCAACCTAATCGTGCTCGAAGAATATGTGCCGAGTTCCAGCGCGGCTCCGCTTTACTACATGGGATTTAGCCTAACTCTGCCCACGGGCGAAGTGGTTGAGATCCCGTTTCAACTCTCTAGTCTCTTTATTGAGTACGGCATTCGCCACCACCAAACCACTTTTGCCGGGGGAGAGACGATATACGTAAATATGTCCCAAACCGAAGGCGCGCCCTGTGTATTGACCGGCGATATCGTTGGTCCCGCCACTTACCATTACGAGCAAGCACCGCTACTTAGGAAATATCGGGATCTCTAACGAAGCGATAGCGTGACCCGCGACCGCCGCCAATTTTTTCTATCACTCCTATACTCACCGCATTTTGCATAAGTCGGCGTGCGTTTGACGCCGAGACCGTCAGCAAGGTGGTCACTTGGGTTAACCGAAACTCAGCCGCCGCAAGGCGCCGGCGCAATTGGGTTAACTGCCAGTCTTTGCGTTCCCGCGGCACGCCTTCCCTTAACAGAAAACCGACGGGCTTTTTGAGCTCAATCCGGTAAAGCCCCTCTTCATAGGCAACGCCGAAGGGGAGTCGGTTTGTTTTGGTCCACGCGCGAAAACGCGACAGCGCTCGATGCAGGCAATTGGCCGAATGAACGGGATTGAAGCTCTGGTTCGGAAAAACCAGATGATGAAATGTGGCCAGGCGCAGCGGCCGGTAAAAATCGCCGCACAAGGCGTTTAATATGGCGTGCGGAAGTTGGCCCAACTTCAAGTGGGTGGTGCGGCCATCGTATTTTCCGGTCGATAGTTCAAACACTTTTTCCGATTCTCCCTCGGGTTTCCATTCATAGTGAGTGGGGAGCGAAAAACGCTTTCTAATGCGATCGCGGTACTTGGGCCAGCGGGTGCCAAAATAGAGGTGGGTGGCCAGCTCAAGGTTATCTTGGGCGTCGGCTTGGTAGCGATCACACTCTCGAAGGGTCTCCCAATGGCCGACTTTTCGGGCTTTGGTTCGCACCCCTTCAAGTTGTCGGCCTACATTTTTTGAGTAGCCGTTTCGCCGAAGCAAAAGAAAGGTGCGCCATTTCTCAACGAACAGGCCAATTCGCGTATCGTGGGTTTTTTCAAATAGCTTGGCCGATTGATTTAAAGCCTCTTCGCCCCCGCGCCAATCGCCATTTAGTATTGCGCACTGCGCCGATAGCTGCAGGGCATTGGCCTGAATCAATTTTGATTTGGTACGGGCGGCTTCATTGTGAATCACTTTTAACTCTCGCCCGGCCTCTTCGTACCGTTCGGTCGCTACGTAGGCCGCCGCCAGGTTGATTTCGGCCACCAGTCGCATGTAGGCGTCCTTCTTCTCAATATTCAAGAAAGACTTTAGGTAGGCAATGGTGCCTTCGTAATCCCACTGTGGCACTAAACTGGTCACCATGGCGAAAAGCGCGCGGGGCGAATTTTTATCATCAAGTTTTTGCAAAAGAAGAAACGCCTCTTCGGCGGCCCCAATTTGTGAAAGGCTCGATGCGTATTCAATGACCAGTGAATCGCTGGGTTTTTTTGCCCGCTCTTGAGTGTTTGAGAAGTGGGGGTTTAAGACGTGAACGGCCAATTCGGCGAGCCCGGCTCGCCGGCAAAGGGCGGCGATCGGTTCAACGAAAGTAAAACCTATTTTGGCCCGCTTCAAACTTCGCAACGCCCGGCGCGCCTTTTCAAATTCTCCCGCGCGAATATGAGCATCCACCGTGGCAATGAACTCAGGTGAGATTTTAAAATCCTTCGCAACGATCATTGAAAAAAAGTTTATCAGTTAAAGGCGTTGATGACGATGGCCGCCCCGAAAGGGCTACTTCACTAGCCGGCGTTTCATCGCCGCGTGTGAGGTGACAGGTAGCAGTACGGCCCAAAAGGCCACCAGCACCCAGGCATACCAGGCGATGGAAACCTCAAAGAGCAGTCCTCGCGTGATCTCTAAGCAAGGCGTAAGCGGGAGAAACCACGCCGCTTTGCTTACGAATGAGGGCAGCTTATCGATGGGGAAGTAAACACCGCCGAATAGGAACATGGGAAAAACAAAAAGGTATTGCGGGTACGCCAGTTGATCAATCGTGGTGGCTAGCGACGACACCCAAAGGCCAAGACCGGCAAAGATAAAGCAAAAAATGTAGCACAGGGGAAAGAGCACGACGGCGCCCCACGGAGAAAAATCGCCGAGCAGGCTGCCAATGAGCAAAACCATGCCGGCGGATAGAGTACCCTTAGTGGCGTCCCAGGTTAACTCTCCCCACAAGACCTCTTCGATCGTCACCGGCGTCGTGGCCATGGCTTTAAAAATCTTTTGGTAGTACATGCGCACAAAGCCGCCGTAGGCCGCCTCGAAAAAACCCTGAAAAAGTACGCTCTGGCCGACGAAGCCCGAGAGCACAAAGGCGCGGTAGCCGATGGTTTTGTCTCCGACACCCACTTCATGAATCATGGTGGCTAGACCAAAGCCGAACGAGAGGACATAGAGCAGGGGTTCCACGATGGTGGTCATCAAACTGTATAAAACATTTTTACGGAAGACCGCCAGGTAGCGAAAGTACACGCACCGAATGGCCCAAAAAGTGTCGCCCATTTTTATGCCTCCGCCAGTTTACTGCCGGTAATGGTTAAATAGACGTCTTCGAGGTTTGCGGGGCGTTTCCATTTGACGCCGGGGCGGATCTCCTCTTCAACCCACTCTTTGGCGACGTGCCTGTCGATCAGGGCGCGCGGCGAGTTTTCGTCTAAAATTTTTCCGTCTTTAATCAAGGCAATGCGATCGCAGAGGCGCTCGGCCTCTTCCATGTAATGGGTGGTAAGTAAGATCGCGAGCCCCTTGGCGCGGTACTCTTCTAAAATGTCCCACAACGTGCGACGGGCGTCGGGATCTAGGCCGGTGGTAGGTTCATCCAGCACTAGAACTTTTGGGCTGGAGATTAATGCCCGCGCCACTTGTAGGCGGCGGCGCATTCCACCGGAGAGCCGTTCGACCAACTCCTTACCCTTACCGCTGAGGCCGAATCGCTCAAGTAGCTCGTCGGCGCGGCGTTTGGCGTCGGCGGCGGGCATCCGGAAAAAAGTGGCATGACGGATCAGCTGATCGCGCACCGTAAAGTCAGTATCTAGGGTGTCTTCTTGCGGGCAAACGCCCAAAAGCTGTCGTGCTTTTTTGGGTTCGTGATGAACATCGAATCCCATCACCTGCACCGAGCCCGACGTGGGCGGAAAAAAGCCGATGAGGCAATTGATGGTGGTAGATTTACCGGCGCCATTTGGACCCAAAAGCCCAAAGCATTGGCCAGGGTTAACCGTAAACGAAACGCCATTTACCGCCTCTACTTTTTGGCGCCCCTTATAATGTTTAATGAGGTCTTTTACTACTAGGGCCGGGCCTACCATCCCAACACATGGGCAAAGATCAAGGGCGCAACGATGGACGCATCCGATTCAATGATAAATTTTGGGGTGTCGATGTCGAGCTTGCCCCAGGTAATCTTTTCATTGGGCACCGCGCCCGAGTAAGAGCCGTAGCTCGTGGTCGAGTCGCTAATTTGGCAAAAGTACGCCCATACCGGCACGTCTTTAAGCAGATCTTGATTCAGCATCGGCACCACGCAGATCGGAAAATCGCCGGCGATGCCGCCACCAATTTGAAAAAAACCGATGCCTTTGCCCTTACGGCAGTTTTCTAAGTAATAGGCTGACATCTGCATCATGTACTCAATGCCTGATTTCATGGCATTGACCTTGAGTTTGCCTTCCATGCAGCGCGCCGCAAAAATGTTTCCTAACGTTGAGTCTTCCCAGCCCGGAACAATGATTGGCAAATTACGTTCGGCGGCGGCCAGCATCCAGCTGTTAGCCGGGTCAATTTCGTATTCGGACTTTAGTTTTCCCGAAAGCAAGACCTTGTAGAAGTACTCGTGCGGTAAATACCGCTCACCCCTTTCAGAGGCGTTGGTCCACTCTTCAATGATGACGTGCTCAAGTTTGCGAATCGCCTCTTCTTCGGGAATACAGGTGTCGGTTACCCTATTTAAATGATGGCTTAACAACTCGGTTTCATCGGCCGGCGTGAGGTCGCGGTAATGAGGAATGCGTTTGTAAGATTTATGGGCGACGAGGTTAAAAACATCCTCTTCTAGGTTCGCGCCGGTGCAACAAATGGCGTGCACTTTTCCTTTGCGAATCATCTCGGCCAGCGACAGACCCAACTCCCCGGTGCTCATGGCCCCCGCTAAGGTCATAAACATGGTGCCGCCGGCGTCTAAATGCTTTTGGTACCCCTTTGCGGCATCAACCAACGCCGCAGCGTTGAAATGTCGGAAATGGTGCTCAATGAACTTAGAGATAGTTTTGTCTGCCATAGTGGGGCGTTTTTAGCCTAAACCTGGGGCTAAAACAAGGGCTCCGCAAGCCGGTTAGGGTGGTATCATCTTTTCGTGAGGTCAGCATGGTAACGGCAAATTCGATTCCTGAGAGGCTCGCTAAACAGCGTGCCTTTTTCCTAAGTCAGAAGACCAAATCTTACGAGTTTCGCATGGCCCAGCTCGATAGGCTGATGCACGCCATTCGGGCGGCGGAGCCGCAGATTTTTAAGGCTTTGAAAGCGGACTTGGGTAAGTCGATGGCCGAGAGTTTTTTGGGCGAGGTGGGTTTTCTGTACGAAGAGATTCGCTTCACCAAAAAACACCTAAAAAGTTGGATGAAGCCCAAGCGGGTGGCCACGCCAATGACCCTGGCGGTGGGAAAAAGCCACATTCACTACGAACCACTCGGCACGACTCTAATTATCTCTCCTTGGAATTACCCTTTTCAGTTGGCGATGGCGCCGCTGGTGGGCGCCATTTGCGCCGGAAACTGCGCGGTGGTGAAGCCCTCGGAGTTGGCTCCGGAAACATCGAAGGTGGTGGCCGAGATTATCGCAAAAACGTTCGATCCTGAATTTGTGTGGGCAATTGAGGGGGCGGTGGATATTTCGACGGCGCTACTCAAAGAACGCTGGGATCACATTTTTTATACTGGCAGCACCAACGTTGGAAAAATTGTAATGCAGGCGGCGGCCAATCATTTAACTCCGGTGACTTTGGAGCTGGGGGGAAAGAGCCCCTGCCTTTTAGATACCGATGCCGATCTCGACGTCGCCATGCGACGAATCACCTGGGGTAAGTATTTTAACGCCGGGCAGACGTGCGTGGCGCCCGACTATTTGCTCATCCCCAAGGGCTGGCAGAAAAGGGTGGTCGAACGCATCTCGGCAAATCTAGACCGGTTTTTTACTTCGGATATTCAAGCTAGCCCGGAGTACTCGCGCATCATCACCGATCGTCACTTTCAGCGCTTAGAAGGGTTGCTGGGACAGGGAAACATTTTGCTCGGTGGAAAAACCGACAAGGGCGCGCGATTTATTTCGCCCACGGTCGTCGGACAACCCCGCCTCGATATGCCATTGATGACCGAAGAGATTTTTGGTCCTCTCCTGCCGTTGATCGAGTACGAGAATTTTGACGAGGCTATTCGTTTTGTAAACGAACGCGAAAAGCCGTTGGCATTTTATTATTTTGGCACAAATCCTGAGCATCGGGCCAAGGCCGTAAATTCTGTTTCATTTGGTGGCGGCTGCATGAACGATACTCTCGTGCATTTGAGCAACCCGCGTTTGCCTTTCGGCGGCGTTGGCGCCAGTGGCATGGGTGGATACCACGGCTGGTTTTCTTTCGAAACTTTCTCTCACCGTAAGAGTGTGCTGAGTCGCGCCACCTGGTTTGATCTGCCTCTTCGTTACCCTCCGTACGAAAAGAACTTCGGGTGGCTGCGCAGAATAATGGGGTGAGGGTTTACGACGTTCACGGGTTAGCTACCGCACTTGGATTTTGGGCCCCCCTCCCTCCGGGGGCGAAGGGCGTTGGATTCCATTTACCGGGTTAAAAGCCTAATTTAAGGGCATGTCGGGGGAAATCGCTGCGATCCACTTAGAGTTTTGAGCGGTGGAAGAGGAAGCGGGGAAGGCAGCGGATGATCGTTAAAATGCCCAACCAAAAGAAGGGCGTATAGCGAACCGCGCTTTTTTTCTCGATGGCCTTCAAAATATCGGCGGCCACTTTTTCCGGTGAAGCCACAAGGAATAGGCCGGGCATACCAAACGTCATACTGGTGTCGACGAATCCGGGCCGTATTTCGGTGACCGAAACATTAGACTTAAATAGCCGATGGCGGAGACCCTCTAAAAAAATAGAAACCGCGGCCTTAGCCGAACCATATACGTAATTGCTTTGGCGTCCGCGCACCCCCGCCACCGAGCCAACTACGCAGAGAAACCCGCTTTTTCTCTTTTCAAAAAAATTGGCCATGGGCGTAAGGCAGGAGACCACCGACGTGAAATTTACGTCGAGCGTGGTCTTCCATTCGAAAAAGTCCACACGCGAGGCGGCGTTATCATTAAGGTAACCTTGGCAAAGTACCGCGCCCTGAACCTGCCCCAAGAGCTCGTCATTTAGTAGTGCCCCGTGGGCTTGGAAATCAGTAGCTTCAAAGGAGAACGCCTTCACCACGACGTCGTATCGTATAGTGAGATCCGTTACCATTGTCTCGAGCGCAAGCATGTCGCGGCCGAGCAAAAAAAGGTTTCTCTTTTGGGCTGCAAACGCTCGTGCTACGGCCTGGCCCATTCCCGAAGTAGCGCCGACCACCATGACAAAGTTTGAATCGTTTCCCATTACACCAGACCCAGTCTTTTCGAAAGCGATGAGGCGAAGCGGCCGTTAGGATCGTACTTGTGTTTCACGGCTAAAAACTTATCGAAGTCGGGATACATTTTCTGGGTCTGCTCGCGGGTAAGAAAAGCGTCTTTAGCTAAATAAACTCTTCCGCCAAAATCTAACGTGAGGGCATTCAAACGTTTTGCCAACGCTTCCGTTTTTTTACCGCGATAAGGAATGTCGAGCGCTAAGGTGTGGCCAGCGATTGGAAAGGACAGCATGCCTTCGCTCTTGGCCCCCATCGTTTTTAAAACCGCGAGAAAGGCGTTGGCTCCCGCTTTCTGAATCTCTTCTAAGGTCTTCTTCAGTGCCGCGGCCGATTGCTCATTGGGCCACACCGCTTGAAATTGCAAAAAACCCGACTTGCCGTAGCCACGGTTCCAGTTGTCGATCGCGTCGAGCGGGTAAAAGTATTGGTCGATGGTCTGTACTTTATTGCTGCCGTTTGAAAAGTGAGCGTAGTAAGCCCGGTTAAAAAGGCTGACGCTAAGCGAATTCAAAACAAACTCCGGAAGAAAAAAGGGAACATTGCGCTTTTTTGAAAAAGACACTTCGTTCAATCGTTTCATTCCGCCCAACTCAGCCGGCGTGGCGAAATTTCCTAACATCATCACGGCTCGACCCAGCTTGCTGCCGGACGCCACGGTATCTAACCAGCACACAGAATTGGCGAATTGCGCATCGGTGGTAGTGAAACGCGCCAATGTTTCGTCTAGGCTCTTGGTTTTTTCAAAATGCACATTGAGGCGTGAGGAGGGGATTTTGCTCAGGCGAAATTTTACCGAGGTAAGAATCCCGGTAAGTCCCATGCCGCCGATGGTGGCCCAGAAGAGATCGGCATGGTCGGTGCGCGACGCCGTGACTACGTCGCCATTGGCCAGCATCAAGCGAAAACTATCAACTGATTTGGAAAAACTGCCATCGCAGTGGTGGTTTTTGCCGTGAACGTCGGCGGCAACGGCGCCACCCACGGTGATAAACTTGGTTCCCGGCGTGGTCGGCGGAAAAAAGCCACGGGGCACAAAAGTTTGAAGCAGATCTTCAAAGGAAACCCCGGCTTCACATTCCAGCATTCCGCTGGCTTGATCAAAAGCAAGGAAACGGTTGAAGCGTTCTTGCAGTACGACGCCATGATCCGCATTGATGGCGGCATCGCCGTAGGCCCGGCCCAAACCGCGGGCGATGAAACTTTCGTTTGGAGTGCAAAGAATCTCTTTTTGTTCGCGAAGCCGTTCGGCACGAAAAAGGCGGCACGGATAGGCAGGAAAGTTACCCCAACCGGCTATTGTCTTGATGAGAGATCGCATGGTGGTTTTCTATTCTATCCTTGTCATAGCTCCTGCGCCAAGTGCGCTAAATGAAGAAAGTGGGGCGTTTCTTAACGGGTCGCGGGAACGGAGTACAGGGCGGCGATGCCTTGGCGCCGAAGAGGGAGTAGGCACGTGTCCATTTTATCTCTCGTATAGGGAGCAACGTTAGTCTTCATTTCTTTGCCCACGAAGACGTAATTGATTTTCAACTGGCGGAGTTTTTCGGTGAAATCGCCACAGGACGGCGCGGCGTTGAAGTAACTGCCGTCAAAAATCATTTTTGCTGTTTTGCTGCGACTTCGCATTAAACCGTCGTTTCCGGTGTGAGACCAGTAGCTATAACCTTCCCACGCGGCGTACGTTTCAAGACCAGTAAATGAGGCGGCCCGACCGGTCCAACTGTAGGCCCCGCCAATAACCTCAAGCAAAGTCCCCTTCAGCTCGCCCCGTCTTACTTCTTCGGCCATCCAGTTGATCACGACGGCGTCGTCGGGGGAATAGTTGCGCAGCTCGCCATAGCCATCGAAGTTTGCCGGCACCCGGAAACCGTTGGTGCGGCTTCGCAATCCGAAGGCCAAATATGAACTGCTGGCCACTAACCAAAACGCTAAACCGCCGAATGCGCACCATTGTAACCGAGTTGTCGAAAATAAAGGCAGCAGCTCTTTCCAGGCCAGCAATGCCGAAACTCCCAACAACGTAAATGCGGGAACGTAAAATTTGAACACCGTGTTCATGCGGGCCAGATCACCGCCGAAGGCATCTTTTAGGTGGGCCACCTCGCAAAATCCAACGAGTAAGAGCCCGCCGTAGGCCATTAACGCCAATATCCGTTCACTCTCCCGACGCCAAAGAAGCGTCGTACCGAGAAAGAAGCTAACCGTAGTAACCATGGCCAGCCCTGAGTCTAGAATGAAGATTAAAGTCACCGCCAGTCCCATTGCCGCCAACAACTCTCTCTTTCCGGAGTCGTAGGCTCTTTTCGCGCTCAAAGTCATGAGCGGGATAAAGAAAAGACCAAAGACCTGAAACATCGGCCAGGCGCTTGTTCTTTGGTTAACGAATGAAAATGAGGTGGGGCCGCTAGCCGAAGTTAGGGCGTAGGGTAGACAAAGCACCATCGTGGCCAGCCCGAAGAACGCCAAATATTTTAGGATCTGTTTTTTACCCTGATTACGGCTGCTACCCACGATAGAAATAAGACTCACCGCAATGATAATCGGAAATTCCCAGGTGTTCATGCCGTAGGACCACGAAGTCAAAAAGGAAAAAATGCTTAGCTCAGCTAAGGAGAAACCTTGAGGGAGTCCCCTTTCTTTCTGTTTCAAGAATAGGAAGTAGATTCCTACCGCTAATAGGGTTGGCAAAATCCACAAACTCATTAGATGGGCGTGTAAGTCTCCCAAAGAAGCAGTCCAGAGAGGGAACTCGTTGATCGTTCCCGGAATAACGCGTGAAGAGTCCCAGAACTGAAAGGGGGCATTTCTAAAAATATGGGAGATGGCCTGCTCCACGCTACGAAAATTGCAGGCCAGCAGTAGGCACATCGCTGCCGCTCCGGCCAGCCTGGAGCCCGGCCAGACCAAACGAAAAAACATGCGTAAGGCAAACGCGTAGAGCGCGGGGGCGACAATCAATCCTAAGTTATATTGGATAAGGGTTGAGACCGGCAAAAATTGAAACACTTCCAAGTCGGCCAAGTATCCCAGCAGATAGTAAGGAACGCTCACTCCGGATAGCCAGGGGTCAAGGAGCGGAAATTTCTTCTGGGTGTTGAGCGCAACCCAATAACCGGTATCGCGCAGTCGCTCGCCCGAGCTCGCGACGTTGGGGATGAACAGCACGATCAGTAAAAACAGAAAACAAACACCAAGAATAAAGCCTTCGTGCCGCAAATTCTCTTTCGAAAAAAAACGTTTTAGATTTTCTTTTACGGTTATTCGCGTGAATGAATGAGTGCCGATGGCGATGACCGCCACGATAGCTAGCGTAATCCAGGGAGTAAGCGCAACGCGTCCCAAAAAGGCAGGCCACAGATGAAAGCTGGTAACTAGAATGGTGGCACTCAACCGGCACAGCGGCCAGGCTAAGTCAGGTGAGAGGCGTGCCGCAAACAAGGGAAACCAGGCGGCGCCAAAAATAAGCGATAACGCCGACCAACCCAGAATGCCGAAGAGGTGTTGAAAAATGGCGTTCATTTTGTGGGCAAAACGGTTTTGGCGGCCGTGTCGCGCAGTGGGCCGGTAATCGTGGTAACCCCCGGGGAGGAGGCCGGAACGGGCGCAAGCGTCGGATGGACGGCTGGCTTGTGAAAAACAAACATTTTTGTGGTTCCCACCGCCCCCGTTGGTTTTCGAAACAGGGCATATTCAACCCAATCACCCCAGCCCACTTTACTATGTTCGGGTACCCACCATCCGGAGTGGGTGTACTGGATCTTTTGGTAACCCAACGGCTCTAGTTTGGCCGATAGTGCCTTGGAGTTTTCTTCGTCACTAACAATAAAGCGCTCGTTGCCGGTTACCTGTTTAGCGTCGAGAACGAACTTTTTGAATCCAAATTCAATGAACTTGAAATAGAACGCCCAGGTTACATTGCCAGCAAGGGCGATGGTGAGGCCTTCATTTTTTTCGCCAGACTCAAAGGCTTCGCGTTGCATCCAATTTAAAACGCGATTTACATCTTCGCTGTTGTGCACCTGACTTAAAAGATCGGTAGGTTTGCCCGCGGTCACGTGCGAAACGAAATAGGCCAGGCGTGTTTGGTACAGAAGTAAAAGTAAAAAGGAGGCGGCCACAACGCGCCTAGCGAGCGGAAGCCGCCACGATAGTCTAAATGCGGCGGCCATTTCGGTGAAGCGTTGAGAAAGGAGGCCTCCGCACAATAGTACCGCCGGAAAGGCAACGTGCAGAGTAAGCCAAGGCGCTTTTTCGCCGGCGTAACTGTAAATGGCTAGCGAAGCGAAGGTCCAATAGTTTAAAAATGCGGTCGGCAAGCGTTTTTCTTTCCACAGTTGATAGCTGCCCAAAATTCCAAACACAAAACACATTGA
Organism: Pseudomonadota bacterium; assembly: GCA_043718025.1. GTDB lineage: Bacteria > Bdellovibrionota > FAC87 > UBA2466 > UBA2466 > JBGSST01. Next base: position 9,951 of record JAYSWN010000069.1, on the reverse strand, counting down.
GTAGAGAAAAATGGCGGGCGACGATTTCATCTTTGCCGCTTTGAATAAAGAGAGCAAAAAGCCGGGAAGGTCGCGCTCTAGACTCCAAGAAAAAGGTACGGTGGCCAAAAAAAGAACGAATAGCGCCGCTAACGCCCATTTTCCATGCCGCCAACGCAGGGTGATACGGAATAGGGCGATGCTTAGGATCAAGCACGCGGGGAATTCGTGCAGCAGTAAACTTCTAAGGTGAAAAGTGGTGGGTCCCACCAGTCGTTCAATTTTATGCTGATTCCACCAGTAGGATAAATTTTTTCCGAGGATGCCGTCGAAAAAGGCCGCCGGATTATTGAAGAATGAAGTTTGAAAAATTCCGTATGCCACTGAAAAGCTTAAAATGCCGAGGATGGCCGGCATTGCCCAGAGGGAAAAAGCTTTCCACTCAATTGGCCAGAATGCAGTTTGTTGGCTCCACTTACGTAAAGCCAGTTCGAAGCCAAAAAAAGTGAGAAAGATAAACGCATAGAGTACGGCCACGGTCTTTACTGAAAAGAGCACTCCGAGCGCCACCGCCGTCAGCAGAAATGCATTACGAACCTCACGAAAATTTTTGTTTGCGACGCCATCGTAGAATCGAAGAACGCCGTAAGCCATGAGCGAGGCAAAAAAGAGGCTCGGCATGTCGTGAGCAAGAAAGCGTGAGTAGTAGACCATCAGTGGGCTGAGTGCGAGAAGTGAAAAGGTTACCGCCGCTCCCGCCACGCCGATCCAGCGGCAGAATAGCAACGACGAGAACAAGCTTAAGAGACCAAACAAAAGGGGAAACAGCCGGGCCTCGGCGGTGCCGATGCCAACGAGTGGAAAAATCCAACGGGTGATACAATATAAAAACGGCCCGTGATACGTGGGGTCGTACTTGTAGAATGATCGATCTGGAGATTCGGCCCACTGAGCGCTGAACGTCGCATGGATTGACTCGTCGTGGTGTAACGGACGAACTCCAAGATTCACACTTCGCAATCCAATTCCCAAAAATAGAATCAATAGGGCAAGCGCTTTTAGCCCCTGCTTGGGTCTCAGCAACGATGCCGCTGGATTTGTAGGGAGTTCGGAATGCGGAGTTAAGGACTGCATAAGGGTTTTATTTTACCGAGGTTCGTTTCTTACTTAACGGAATGTTTCTGCAATAAACTTAGGAACGTTACGAGATTTTACGGAGCGATAAACGTAATGAAACTTCAAGAAAATAACGCGCCAAATCTAGTGATCGTCATGCCGGCCTACAACGAAGCGGCGTGCATTGAGAAGGTTGCCCGCGCTTGGTTAAGCGTGGCGTCGGCCTACGACGGGATACTTCTCATCGTCAACGATGGCTCCCGCGATAATACCGCCGAAGTCTTGAACGCGATGGCGCGTAAGGAACACCGCTTAAAAGTGGTTCATCAGGAGAACGCCGGCCACGGCAAGGCGGTGCGAAATGGCTACGAGCAGGCGTTGCGACTCGGGCCCGAGTTTGTTTTTCAAACCGATAGTGACGATCAATTTAACCACGAAGATTTTGGCAAGCTGTGGGATGCCCGGTACGAAGCCCCTTTTATTCTCGGGTACCGTCAAGTGCGCCATGACCCCTTGGTGCGGATAGTGATTTCAAGACTCAATGCGGTCTTATTGCTCGTATTTTTTGGCGCTGAAATTCGCGATGCCAATGTGCCGTTTCGCTTGATGCAGTCTCGTTTTCTTGCCGGTCTTTTGACGCTGGTGCCGCGCGGGGTATTTATTCCTAACATTTTCTTATCGATCTTGGCCGCTAAGTCGAAGGGCACCCTTCTGGAAATGCCCGTTTCACACCGGGAACGCCGAACCGGGGTGGTCACCCTTAACCGACGTCTGTTCGATGTGTGCAACCGGTGCTTTAGTGAGATTCGGGCCTTTCGTCGTGCTGCACCGGTGTGGAAAAAGCATTTAGCGGAACTCCCTATTCCTAAAAATACCGAGCGGGCTGAAAAAGCCTCTGCCTAACAGAAACCTGTTCATGAAAAAAAACTACGTAATCATCGGCGCCGGACCCACTGGCCTGGGCGCCGCCATTCGCCTACTTGACCACGGCATCACCGATTTTGTGATTTTAGAAAGTGATCCTCAGGTCGGCGGCCTCGCAAAAAGCATTACCGATAAGAAAGGGTTTGTGTGGGACATCGGTGGTCACGTCCAGTTTTCGCACTACACCTACTTTGATGAGGCAATGGAAACGGCCGTTCCGCGGAAAGAATGGCTTCACCACGAACGGGAGAGCTGGGTTTGGGTCAAAGATCGCTTTGTGCCCTATCCGTTCCAAAATAATTTGCGCTACCTCCCTCAGGAAGACACCTGGAAGTGCGTGGAGCCATTACTTACCATCAAGCCCGGCGCCGAAAAGCCGGCCAATTTTAGGGAATGGATTCTGGCCTCTTTCGGGCAAGGGGTCGCCGATATTTTTATGTTGCCCTACAATTTTAAAGTGTGGGCCACGCCGCCCGAACTCATGTCTTATGGCTGGATTGGTCAAAGAGTCAGCGTTCCGGATGTGAAACGGATTTTGGGAAATATTATTCAGCAAAAGGCCGACGTCTCGTGGGGCCCGAACAACACGTTTCATTTTCCAAAAAATGGCGGCACCGGTTCGATTTGGGAAAGCGTGGCGAATCGAGTGGGGCGCGATCGCATTCTTACCGGCTCGGTGGTTACCGGTATCGATCCAAAAGCCAAGTTGGTTTCTTTAAAAGATGGCCGCACCATTGGTTACACCGAACTGCTTAACACCATGCCGCTCGACCAGTTTTGCGAAAAGGTGAAGGGGCTGGATCCACAGGTGACTAAAATGGCGAACCAGCTTTTTCATTCGTCAACGAATGTGATTGGACTGGGGCTTAAAGGGAAAATTCCCGCCGCTCTTTCCAAAAAATGCTGGATGTACTTTCCCGAAGCAAATTGTCCGTTTTATCGGGTTACGGTTTTTTCCCACTATTCGCCGAACAACGTTCCCGATCCTAAAAACCAGTGGTCTTTGATGCTTGAGGTTTCAGAATCGAAGTACAAACCGGTTGACCCCAACACTTTGATCCAGGAAACAATCGAAGGTTGCCGCACTACCGGCCTAATCTCGTCGCGCGATGAGATTGTCAGCCAATTTCAATTTCGCGCGCCGTACGGATACCCGGTGCCATCGCTTGAGCGTGACTCGATTTTGAACCGCGTCCAGCCAGAGTTGGAAAAACACGGTCTTTATAGCCGTGGCCGTTTTGGCGCGTGGAAATACGAAGTGTCCAACCAAGATCACTCTTTTATGCAAGGTGTGGAGTGGTCGGACCGTATGGTGCTTGGCAGCGAAGAGCTCACCTACCAAACTCGGCGGGGTCAGGCTGGTAAAGAGGCCACGGACCCGATCAAAAAAGCTGTCTAAGTTTAGTGCGCTAAATTTGAGCCTAAAAATTGTTGAAAAAGCATACGATTCTGCGGTCTGTGCACTAACGGTATACAGCTAATTAACTATCTGTATTAACAGTTGAATTTAATTTTTCCAGCGGTTCGTGATTAACTCGTTTTCAAGGCTCACAAGGCGGCAAGTAAAATTGAGGCCGTAGGCGCTGGCATAGCCCCTGCTCTAGTTAGGGGCATGCAGCGATTTTCCCCCTTTTTCTGGTTTCTACTTCTCACCTTCGCTTCTTGCGCCAAAATGAACGGTAAAGTGGCTAGCGGCGTTATGCCGTTGGCATCGGAGGCCCGAACCGGCCAAACCGTTTGCGTAGGAAGCCTCGGAACTTTCGAGGTGCTGGTTTTGGAGACTGAAACCAAAAATATTTTCGAAGTGGCAGTTCTTCCCGCAACTACCGTCAGCACCACATCGACTATTCAGGTGCACGTTGTCAGCCAGGCTCCAGAAGTTAAGGCCCTAGATCACGCGGTTGAGCTACTCAAGATTGGTAGCGGGTTTGTGGTGGGCAAGCTTACTCTAGAAGAGCTAGAAAAATTTTCGACGCTTTGGCTCACCCCTACCGACAACACGGGTACTGCTTTCCTCCAGCAAGTTCCGACCCTAAGTGCTAAGTGTGAACTACCCATTCCCGAATAAAAATTGAAGGGCTTCTGTTTCGAGGCTATACCTTCGGGTCATGGCCGCAGAGCTAGAGAGACTTCAAGCTTTTTTCGATCGTCCGCTTTGTCGCGAGGCCGTGGGCCCGCTACGCACCGGGGTCGAAGTTAAAATTGTATTGCCCGACGCCACCATCCTCACCCTGAAAAAGATCTCTATCGGAGTCGAAATTTGTGCGGCCCCTCCGCAAGCTCCTGACGTATCCGTATTTTTAGGGGAGGCCAGCATTGAAGCGCTGGCCTCAATGCAGGCCGACGATGTCGGGGATATCGGCGTTGGTCTGCTAAAGCTCATGGCTAATAGCGACCCGCTTTTAAAGATTAGGACCAAACTTCACGTGGGTATCTTTGGTTTTTTACGAAATGGCTACCTGGGGATTTTGCCTTTGGGCGGTAAAAAAGTGACTCAATTTTTGGCTTCTAAGGGGCTTTCCGGAATGGGAAAGATCAAGGCGGCCATCGAAAATTTACGGAGTAAATAATATGAACCAACCTCGGCGTCTGGTCCCCTTTCTCGACCGAAAAAAAATCGAAGAGATTAACGCAGAACTCGGAAAAAAAATTTCCGACGATTTCAAAAAAATATTAGAGGCCGATGAATCGGTGCTGGCCGTGGTTACCCTAAAGGGGGCCATGTTTTTCGGCGCCGATCTGCTGCGCCACATCACGATTCCAATGGAATTAGATTTTGTGCGCCTGACCAGTTACGGGGCGGGCACGCAGACTAGCGGCCAGGTACGAATTTTGAAGGACATTGAATGCAGTCCCGAAGGTCGCCATGTACTGTTGCTCGACGAAATTGTAGATTCTGGCAGAACACTCGACTTTTTGGCAAAGCGCATTCGTTCGCAGCAACCGCGCACCGTGAAGATTGCGGCATTGCTTAGCAAGCCTTCACGTCGTGAAATTCACGTGGCGGTCGATTACGTGGGGCTAGAGGTCGAAGATAAGTTTTTGGTGGGATATGGCCTGGATTTGGCCGAACGTTATCGCAATTTAGACGGCATCTTTTCCATGGAGGAATAATAAATGAGGCGCACTTTTCAAAACCTGGTGGTGGTCACTTTACTCTTGGGAACAAAAGCCTTTGCGCTCGAAAAAGCGTTTAAGGGCGAGGCCCCGACGCAAAAATTCCACTTGGGGGCGATGGGTGGTATTGGCGTCGTCGATAGCCGAGTGGGGGCTTCGTTTCAGGCCACCGCCGCCGTAAAGGTGTTGGACCGCGGCTTCGCCGATGACATCAATAATCAGCTTTTCATCGAAGGTCAGTTCGGTCCGTTATTTATCGCTGGCGGAGCGGCGTTCCAATATAGCTGTCACCTGCGATGGGATTTTATCAAAGACTTGGATTGGACATTTTATGGCTTGGGCGGCCTAGGCGGAGTTGTCACCGGCACCTCTTACAGCCCGATTCCCGCGGGCCCCAGCAGTGCTTCTTCGCTCTTTTACCCCCGCTTCGGCATCGGCGCACTATGGGGTCTGTTTGAGATGGTGAGTTTACGCGCTGAGTTGAGTCACGAGTTTATTGGCTTTGGAGCCATCGTACTTTTGTAGCGCGCTGCGCATGATTGTTTGCAATTTGATGAGAAAGTTCCGCCCATTCTGCCGATAAGAAGAGGCAATGAAACGAACTCAATTAAGTTGAAAATGGTCTATTCCCGCAAAACCTCAATACGCTTGCTTCTTACCACTGCGGTGTGTTTGGGCATGCTTTTTTTGCACGGTCGTTGTTCCCTCATGGGCGGGGGCGCCGAGATTGATCGGGCCGAAAAATTCTCCGTTGAAACACCAAAAGAGTGGCGGGCGATGAAAAACCGTGACGCCGATCGCGCGTTCGAATTGCCCTCGGGAAGCCGCGTGGCCGTTTCCTCGTCCTGTCGTCGTTGGGTGAGGGCGCCACTAACGGTAATGGCAAAGCAATTATTGATCGGCAATCGTGAAGTTAAAGTGCTGACTCAGGAACCAATTGCGGTGGCCGGCGGCGAAGGGTTGCTCACTAAGGCGCGGGCGCGAGAGGGTAGCCGGGATATCTTCCTGACCCTGGTGCTGGTAAGAAAGCATGACTGTTTGTTCGACGTCGTGCACATGGGTAAGAAAGAGATTTCTGCGGATGAACAAATGAGTCTGGTGGGAATGGCGAAAGGCCTTCATTATGGAACGGACGAAACGGCTATTGGGGCACACTAGCCAGCGCTCAATTCGGGCGATGCTCCACTTCATGGAATTTTTGGGAGGCGCCGTAGGCCTCATCCGATTGTTTTTCGCGCGACTAAAAAAGCCGCCCTTCTATTTCAATCTCTTCATCGAACAGTGTTATCAACTCGGCGTTAAATCGCTATCGCTTACCTCGATTACCGCGTTGTCCACGGGCATGGTGATGTCATTACAGTTTGGCCATGGCCTGGAAAGGTTCGGCGGTAAGTTGTACGTGCCCAAGGTCGTTGGCCTATCGATCATGCGGGAGCTAGGGCCGGTACTTACCTGCTTAATGTTGGCGGGCCGAGTGGCCTCGGGCATAGCCTCTGAAATTGGATCGATGAATGTTACGCAGCAAGTTGACGCCATCCGTGCTTTGGGAACCGATCCCATTCAGCGTTTGGTAATTCCTCGTGTGCTGGCGCTGTTGATCGTGGCACCGATGCTTACGGTCGTGGCCGACATCGTCGGCATTTACGGCGGCATGTTCATCAGCTACTTCGAGCTCAACATTCCGACTGAGTTTTATTTTCATGAGGCGGTTGCTGCGTTAGGCGTGAGTGACTTTATGGTGGGCATCGGCAAAACATTTTTCTTTGGCGTGATTATCGCTTTTACCGGGTGCTATTACGGCCTGAACACTACCGGAGGCACCCAGGGCGTGGGCGCGGCCACCACCAAGGCGGTGGTGACATCCTCTATTTTAATTACGGTAAGCGACTTTGTTTTAACTAAACTTTTTTACCTTATCGAACAGGCGGTAAAATAGGCAATGGAGTCGCAAGACAAAAAACAGGCGCGCAACGCGGGTGATGAGAATGAAGTCATGCTCTCCGTTCGTCACGTGAGCAAGAAGTACGGCGACAAGATCGTTCATCAGGATATCAATCTCGATATTCGCAAAGGCGAAGTGCTCACCTTGATGGGCGGCAGTGGTAGCGGAAAGAGTGTGCTGCTGCGCAGTTTAATTGGGCTAGAGCGGCCCGATAGCGGCACTATCGAATTTGAAGGGCGTGATATCTCCCAACTGAGCGAAGACGACTTCGTTGATGTGCGAAAGAAAATTGCTTACGTGTTTCAGTACGGAGCCTTGTTCGATAGTTATACCGTAGCGGAGAACCTGGCGTACCCCCTCCGCGAGCATACCAAACTCGATGAAACGCAGATTTTGGCCAAGGTGAGTGCCACATTAAAGAAAGTGGGCCTTGTCGGAACAGAAAACTTGTTTCCCAGCGATTTAAGCGGTGGCATGCAGCGCCGGGTAGGGGTTGCCCGCGCCATTATTTTAGAGCCCGAAGTTATCTTGTACGATGAGCCGACTACGGGACTGGACCCTTATAATACGAAACAGATTTTAAAGATTATTCTCCAGCTAAAATCGCTGGGCTGTACGTCTGTGTTGGTGACGCACGACATGGCGAGCATTTTTGCGGTCACCGATCGAGTGGCATTTTTGAAAGACGGAAAAATTCGGGCATTGGGAACCGCCGAAGAGATCCGTGATACCAAAGACGAAGTGGTTTCCGCCTTTATTCATGGGGAGACCATGTAATGGATAAAAAAATCGCTAATCAAATCATCGTGGGTATGTTCGTCACGGTGGCCTTTTTCGGATTTATTTTTATTATATTCAACATCAGTGGTGGCGACGGCCTCTTTTCGAGCAAATACTCGCTTTTTGCCAGATTCAAGCACGTCAAAGGATTGCACTACGGTTCAGAGGTTTCTCTGGCCGGTTTGAGGGTGGGCGTGGTTAAGTCGATCAGCATCGGTAAAGATGATCCCAAAATTTTAATTGTAGAGCTGGCTATCGATAAAAAAATGAAAGACCGGGTTCGTAAAGATTCGATTGCTTCGGTAAAAACTCAGGGTGTCTTGGGGGATAAGTATATCGAGATTTCCATTGGAACGCCGGCGGAGCCTGAGCTTGCCCAAAATAGCGAAATTGTGGTCGAGGAAGAGCAAGACATTTTTTCAAAAGGTGGAATGCTGGTGGATGAAGTGAAACGGCAGTTCGAAAAGGGCGGCGAAGTAGAGGGATTGATCCACAACCTTAATCTGCTTTCTAAAAACCTGACCGCAATGAGCTCCGATGTAAAGAAAGAGCGGGGCCTTTTAAACGAGATGATCTACGGGCGCAGTGGCCCCAAGCTGGGCGAGGCGGTGGCGCATCTCAATGGGATATTGAAGAAGATTGACCAGGGGGAAGGTAGCCTTGGATTATTGGTGAACGATCCCACGGTTTACGAAGACATTAAAACGATGACCGGCGGGGCCAAACGAAGCACCATCTTAAAGGCGCTCATTCGCTCGTTCAGCGAATCGGGCACCGATGCAAAAGAAAAAGTGAAATAGTAAGATCCGACGGCGTTAAGCGGCGAGAATTTTAAGGCCTTTGCGTTTGATCTTTTCAACGAGGGTGGTGCGGTTGAGCTTTAAGAGCTCGGCGGCGCGGTTCTTATTTCCTTGTGTCCGTTTTAGCGCCTGAAGAATTAAATCACGTTCGATATCTTGAACAATTTGGTTCAAATCTAGCCCACCGGCAGGTAAATCAATTTCTGACAAATAGCGATCTAAGTAGATATTCTGAAAATGATCAATCGGTAGGTCTGCGGGCTCAATTACCCCTTCGCGATGCTTGAGTACGACCACCCGCTCCATCATGTTTTCGAGCTCACGCACATTTCCCGGCCACTGGTAATTAACCAGGATGCGCATTGCCTCTTCAGAGATGCCATTAAAGGCTCTGGCGTTAAGTTTGCTGAAGCGTTGAATGAAAGTTGAGATCAGTACCGGCAGGTCGCTCTTGCGTTCGCGTAACGGCGGCACGTGCACCGGAATGACGTTGAGACGATAAAACAGATCTTCTCTAAATCTTTTCTCGGCAACGGCCTTGGTCAAATCCTGATTTGTGGCGGCAATCAGACGGGCCTGAAGCTCAATGCTGTGTGGACTGCCAACTGGTTCGAAGGTGCGGTTTTGAATCGCGCGCAAAATCTTAGCCTGCAGGTCGAAGGGCAGGTCGCCAATCTCGTCTAAAAATAGCGTGCCCTGTCCGGCCAATTGAAAACGACCCACGCGATTGTGGGTTGCACCAGTGAAAGCCCCTTTAACGTGCCCGAAAAGTTCGCTTTCTAACAGAGTCGGGGGAATGGCTCCGCAGTTTACCGCCACCAACGCGTGTTTGCGGCGTGGGCTTAGTGCGTGGATGGCTTGCGCCACCACCTCTTTTCCGGTTCCGCTTTCGCCAGTGATTAGTACCGTCGCGTCAGAGTTCTGCAAATTCAAAATCGTGCGCATGATTTCAAGCATGCGGGGATGGCGCCCAGTCAGTTGCGGAAAGTGAGCGGTGAGATCGGTATCGGCGGGGCCGACGTGGCTTCGTTGCCAGGTCTCCTCCAAAATCTTTAGCAAGGAAGACGTATCTTCGTTCTGGTGCCAAAAGTCGCTCGCTCCGGCGCGCATCTCTCCCACTACGATGGCTGATTCCGCTCGATTGTCCGTCATGATCACCGGAAGACTGGGACTGATCTTTTTGATGGCGTGGACCGGAGATAAAAGTTCTTCGCAGCGGGCCCAAATGCAAAGGCCAACTGCATTACACCTAAGGTATTGTAGGGCATCTTCTTTCACGCTGAACGCGGCTAC
>JAYSWN010000068.1:0-138770 GCA_043718025.1 Pseudomonadota bacterium | reverse complement strand
GCTGGGCCGAGCGCAAACCAATCAGGATATGCAGTCGAACCAATAAAAAAGCCGCGGAAGGGGGACCTCCGCGGCTACTAGTTTCGGTTTGGGTTGGGTCTAGTTCGGATTTTTGCGGGTTAGGCCAAGATTAGTGATCCCGGTGACGCAATCTTTATCGCCCCCATTCAAAACCAAGCCCGCCGGATATTGCAGCGACGTCATGAGGTCGTTCAACTGTTGAGCTCCAACTTGGTTAGAGAACAATTTTGTGAGCCCTGCAGCGCCATCGTTGGCCAGAAAGCCATTTTCCAGAAAATGTAAAGCCTCCAGCACGTTGCCGACATCGGCAGCGACCGCCACTGCAGAGCGAACTTGTTGAGTAAGGAGGGCCTTGGGCTTGGTTGCCTCGAGATCGGCCAAAAACCCCTTCAAAATTACTTGGCGGCGCGCTACGAAGATAAGCGCCGCGCGAACCTGCTGTACCGTGTAGGCGGCCAAGGCTGGGTTATCCAAACGTTTCACACTCTGAATCAGTCCGGCGGGTAAAGCTTGCAAAGCGGCCACCGCCACCCCGACGGCAAATGAAACGGTGTAATGAACTTCGAGACTATCCAAATGTTGTACGTCGAGTTCAAGTCGTCGTCCGGGCTGAGAGAGCGATTCCTGCGCGAAGATACCCTCAATCGTCTGCAACACGTCTGCGGTTCCGCGTTCAGCGAATACCGCGTCCTTAAGCCTCTTCATTACCGACGTACCAGATTCAACCCGTCCCAACGATAGTAAATTTCGCGTGCTAAAGGGGCTTGCCGACATCAATTGTTTGAGCAGGTGATTGTCAGGGTTTTTGGCCAAGTACTCCAGTAGCGGCGTCAACGATAACACCGATAAGGCCATGGCTTTTTCTTGAATCGTTGCGGGAGCGTCTTTAGCCACTTCATTCACGTTTCCCAAGTTTTGCAGTAGGGCGTTGATTACGATGCCCATGGCTTCAGCGTCGTCGCCATCTAGCCCGCCGTGTTTTTCCTCAAACTTGTCTTTGCCCTTCTGCACCGGCGACCGCGGCATCATCACTTGCGAAGGTGGAATTGAGCCTTCGGCCTCCTCTTTAGCTAAGCCTGCGGCCCCCATTAAAAAACCAACGTAAGTCTTAAATTTTTGCTCGTCGGAAACGAGGTAGTAACTGCCGTAGCCTTCACCCTGGCGAATAAGCGTAGTAGGAATTTGGTTCATCGCCTTCGAAAAATCGCGGCTGCTCACCACTCGCAAGGCAATTGCCGCGTGAATTGAAGTGCGAGCGCGCTTCTGCAAAACCGCAAGCGCCTCTGGATTATTTAAAAAAGTGTGTAAGTAGATAAGAGAATCTACTTTGGGTAGGGCGTAGTAGGCATTTTCGTTCCCGGCGGCTATTTTCCCAGGAAAAGTGGCCAATCCAATGGCCGCGAAAGCCACGGCGGCTTCTAAGTCCTGACCGGTGATAACCACGCCACGGGGATCGGCACCACCCGAAGCGAGTTCTAATCCCGAAGTGTTTTCAATTCTTACCGCAGCGTTGATAAGCGGAGCTTGGAATTGGCGGCTAGCCGAAATAGCGACGTCGGAATGGGTATCTAGCATGTCGAACATTTTTTTGAATGCACTACCGCCGCCATTCTCACTGTCGGCGAAACCAATATTACGATTGACCCACGGATCGGCTTGGACCATGAGCAGCGCGAAACTCTCCTGGTTCTGTCCCCGCAAACCGGCCAAGGTTCTTTGATGCAGGCGCAACGCCTCAGCTAAATCACGGAACTGGCGCACTCCCTCGGGGGTCGTCAGTTTGCCGGCCGCGGCCGACAACAGGTGCTGCAGATCTTCGATAACCCGCATGAAGTGAATCGCCTCGTCTTTCTTCACGCGAATGTCTTCGGCTTTCGCCAACTGGGTTAGGCACAGAGCAAGGACCACCAGCACCAAACTTAAAAAGCGCATTTAAAAACCTCTCCAAACGAGCCGTTGCCAAATGATTACCGCATCACGTCAATCCTCCCGCTTCGCATGACCGTCAAGAATTATTTAACATTGGTTAAAATTTATAATCAAACCCGTAAAAGGCCGGCCAGCAAGGCTATTGAGGTAGTGAGGCGTTTTCTGGTATAGCCTCACCCGCATGCCGCAACCCACAACACGCCATAAGCCCGCCACCCGCGCGGCCAAAAACTCTAATATTTTCAGGGCGATAATGCCGGTAGAGTTAAAAAAAGGGGAGCTGCGCAAACTCGAAATTATCGAGGCCACCCTCAAAGTTCTGGCCGAAAAGGGTTGGCTCCACACGAATTACGAAACGGTGGGGCAAAGGTGCAACATGAAACGACCGCACGTGGCCTACCACTACCCCAAGTGGGATGAACTGATACACGCCTCTCTTCAGTTTGCCTACGCCACCGGGCAGACCGTGGTGGGTGACTATTTGCGCGAAGCCAAGACCCCCCGACAAATGTTGACGGCCTATATCGAAGGCACCTTTCACTGGCTAACCGCCTACCCTGATCACGGTGCAGCGATCACTCTGCTTTGGCACCTGGCCACCTTTGAAAAAAAATACCGGGCGCTTAGTAGCGAATTAAAACGCCTTGGCGGCGAACGAGTTTACGCCATTTTATTTGGCGATGAAATACAGCCCAATTCTGCGCGCCGACAAACCGCAATGGCGATTCACAGCCTAATTGTAGGCCGTTGCGTCGAATTTTTTAGTACGGAACTAACCATTGCGCGCGACGTCTTCGTGCAACTGACGACAGAAGAAGCATTGAAGCGGGGCGGTCTCAAATGAAGTCACTCGCCTTGCTACTTTTGTGGCTCCCCCTTTCTGCGTCGGCCTTACACCAACGCATGACCGTGTCCTTTCATTACAAAGGCGAGCCGATGAAGGCCACTTTCTTCACGACGGTACGAGATGCCGCGCAAAATTGTGAAGAGGCCATCGAACGTAGTCGAGCCGCCCTATTTTTGGATAAACTGCGGTTTGAGCACTACACCGAGCGAGCCAATCTTTCTAATGAAGAGGCCACTGATTTAAGGCTAAATTTATTCAATTGGGAAAAACTCTCGGCGCACGATGAAATTATGGTGCTTCATCGGGGCAACCCGCGCGCCCGCCTCAATGCCACAGACCCGTTTCCACTAGGAATAGGAGAAGAGATCCTCGGCATGATCGCGGTGGATAGGCTCGGTAACACCTTCTTAGACTGTCTACCGGGCTACGATAGTCCAACGTACGAAGAGCTATTAATCGAAAAACGACTAGCCCCTTTGGGTATCAAAATTCCTCGGCCGTTGGCGTCGCCGTACATCAGCGGGTTTATGCCAAAGGGCCTTTTCAAGCATTGGGAACCTTTGGTGGCCGAACGCTACTACCAACCCCAAAACTTGGTGTGGGGCGACGTGATTCATGCCAACGCGCTGTTTGCCCAAGAGGGAACTTGGCCGCTTATCCACTCACTGGCCAATGGTTACGGCCTCTTTTCTACGGGAAGGATCATTCCGCGGGGAAAGCAGATTACCGTGGGGGGATTCACGTACGAAGGCCCGCGAGTTTTTGTTCCCACGCTCGTCGTTTGGGAAGTCTTCAACAAGATGGATGGCTTCAAAGTTAAGAAAGGCTCCCGGACTAAATACTATGAGGCATCGGGAGCTTCTCCATTGATGATTAATGGGCGAAACCAATGGAAGGATCCGCGACTGGGTTTTGGAAACCTAGTTCAGGTTATGGCAAAAACCGGAGATGAGTTTCGCCACGGTTGGACCGAACAGTTTGCCGAACGCGATCACTTTTCTTTTGTTCGCGACGTTACGATTGATAAAACCGAATTTGAAACGATAGACGGAACAGGTTTAATTTCAAGGACGGTGCCTACCTGGGCGGCCGAAATTTCCCATCACCCCCATCAAATGAACCGTTGCGTAAACGAAATGCTCGAAGCGCGGCACTCCCCAGTTGCCCAATTGACCATTCCCCTAACCATCACGGTTAGTATCGGGCAACCAGTACTACGCGTTACGAATCGTCCCCCAGATCAATAACTTTTAACCTCGGCTAATGGGCGCCCTTTGTCCCCAGTGGTGACTTTGTGTCACCGCGCAATCAATCCGTTTTTCCTGCTCTCGCTAAATTGCGCGCCCAACCTCACTGGCACGCGGCTTGCTTCGCCTCTAGTTGACCCCGTTCTCTTCGGAAGTCGCTCCCGCTTTTGTCGTCGCAAAAAAAACCAAAATTCAAAGGGGATTCCATGAAAAAAAGGGCACTCACCTGGCTTGGTGGCGCCGCGATAGCCTTCGCGCCCGCCGTTTCAAGCGCACATAGCTTCGAACTGTTTCCCGATCTCAGCGAGATGTCTGCAGAAAGTTCATTAGCCAGTAGTCCCGATCCAAGGGAGGTTCATATCAAATCAATCAGCTACGCCGGCACCGGTTGCCCGGCGGGCACGGTGGCCAATGTCCTGTCCGACGACGCAAAGGCATTCACCCTGCTCTTTGATTCTTACGTGGCCGAAGGCGGCCCGGGAATTCCTTTAAGCGCGGGAAGAAAAAACTGCCAGATCGCCGTCGACATGAAGTTCCCCCAAGGTTGGTCGTTTACGATCTTTCAGGTCGATTACCGTGGCTACGCCAACGTTGATTTTGGGGCGGTGGGAACGCAAAAAACGTCGTACTACTTCGCCGGCCAACCAAAGACGGCCTCGATGCAGTCGAATTTTCGCGGGCCCTACACCAATGACTACCGCATTCGCGACAGCTTGGGCTTAGCCGCCACCGTCTGGTCGCCGTGCGGAGTAAACCGGGCCCTAAACTTAAACACCCAAGTCAGAGTAATTACTTCGGGCCGCCAGCAGGCGCTGATGACCCTCGACTCGGTGGATGGGCAACTCACTCATCAATACGGACTGCAATGGCAACGATGTCGGTAATAAGGATGCTCCAGCTAACCCTGTTCTTGGGTCTGTCTGCACAAGCGGACCGGCCCAAGCCGGGGGAGGTGAGGTTGAATAAAATTTCTTACGCTGGCAGCGGCTGCCCATTAGGATCGGTAGTCGACATTATCTCTGACGACGAAAACACCTTCACTCTACTGTTCGACCAATACACGGTGGAAGCCGGTCCGAACGTCGAAGTAAAACGAGCAAAGAAAGAGTGCCGCATTATTGCCGACCTGCGAATACCGCCCGGTTGGTCCTACACAGTGGCACAAGTCGATTTTAGAGGTTTCGCAAATATCGAAAAAGGCGCGGTGGGTGAACAAAGAAGCAACCTCTACTTCAAAGACCGCGGGCCGGTATTAAAGAGCGAATTCACCGGGCCGTTCGTCAATGACTACATGGTGCGCAACTCAGTGGGAAAAGAAGACCACCCCTGGCAGAACTGCAAAAAGCCGTTACCCCTCACCATCGATACCGCAATTATTGTGCGAAGCGGGGGGAAAAGTCGCGCATTACTCACGGTCGACTCCACCGATGGTCGACTTAAACAGCACTACCGCCTCAGATTTCGCAGGTGCGGAAAGCAGGAAGAGTAGACTTCGGGTAACGTGAATTGTTTCACCGACCCTACTTTTGATTGCCTCACCAACTTTGCTTTTCTCATTCGAATCGCAGCGCTTGAATGGGATGAAGGGCCGACGCTTTTCTAGCCGGATAAATGCCAAAGATAATTCCTATCGCCGCCGAGAAAACAAACGCCAGAATCACTGAGCCAACTGAAACCGAGGTCGACCAGCCCGCAATGCTCGTCACCAAAATGGTAATCAACCATCCCAACAAAATCCCAAACAGACCACCGATGACACTTACCACCACTGCCTCGGCCAAGAACTGAAGCAGAATGTCGCGCCGACGCGCGCCGATGGCTTTACGCAGACCAATCTCTTTCGTACGCTCGGTAACCGAAACCAACATAATGTTCATAATGCCGATGCCACCGACTAAAAGGGAAATCGCGGCAATGGCCGCGAGCAGTAGCGCTAGTGTGTTGCTGGTTTGGGTCAATGCCGCCTGAATATCGGCGAGATTGCGCAGCTCAAAAGCTTGGGCTTGCTGCGACGGCGCAACCCGGTGCTTGGCGTACATTAAATCTAAAATTTCCTCCTGCGCGGCATCCATTAGTGAAGGGTCTTTGATCTCCATTTCGATCGAGTCGACGTAGGCTTTTCCCAACACCCGATACATTGCCGTGCCTAAGGGAATGACCACCGTATCGTCTTGGTCGCGCATGCCCCCGCTGCCTTTTTCGGGCAGTACCCCAATCACCTGAAAACTGATCTTGTTGACCTTGATCATTTCACCCACCGGATCGGCGGTGCCAAAAAGCTCGCGCACCACGGTGGTGCCGACTAGCGCCAACCGGCTTCGCTTCTGACTCTCTTCCACGGTAAAAAACCGGCCGGCCGTGGGAGTGGAGGCGCGCATTTTTTCGTAAGCTGGAGTCACACCTTGAACTTGCGTGCTCCAGTTCTTATTTCCGAACGCCACCTGCGCTCGCCCCTGCACCGATGGGCTTATTTGGCGAACCGAAGTGATAGTTGCGGCCAGCTTTTCGGCATCATCCAAGGTTAGGCGAGTGGTGCCGCCGCTCTCTTGACTAACGCCCGAACGGCGAATGGCACCCGGTCGTAAAATCAACAGATTAGATCCCAACGAAGATAGACTGGCTTCGATGTCTTTTTGGGCGCCACGTCCGATAGCGAGCATCGCCACCACCGCGGCCACACCGATTAAAATGCCCAACATCGAAAGGCCAGTGCGTACCTTATTGCCGAGTAACGTTTTAAAACCCTGGCGAAAATATTCGAGCGTTTCGCTTAGAGCGCCATCACTTTTTGCAACTCGATTCATGCCCCCTAATTGTGCCTCTCGTTTTACGATTGGGGCGATGCGCTCGTCGGACTGAATCATCCCGTCCCGCATTCGGATCAGCCGCTTGGCTTGTCGTCCCACGTTCTCTTCATGGGTGACCACCACGATGGTAATTCCCTGCTCATTCAACTCTCTTAAAATATTTAGTATCTCCACCGCACTGGTGGAATCTAAATTACCGGTTGGTTCGTCAGCCAAGATCATGAGTGGTTTATTGACCAGCGATCGCGCAATGGCCACTCTCTGTTGCTGACCACCGGAGAGCTCATTGGGGCGATGACCAACGCGCCGGCCGAGTCCAACGCGATTTAAGAGTGTCTCGGCTAACTTAAGATCTACCGTATTCTGGGAATAGAGTAGCGGCAGCGCCACGTTTTCAGCGGCGGTCAAGCGCGGCAACAGATTAAACTGCTGAAAAATAAAACCAATGGCACCTCGACGTAAAACCGCAAGCTCGTCTTCGGAAAGCTGAGCTACCTCACTTCCGTCAATGAGGTAAGAGCCTGAGCTCGGCACATCGAGCAATCCCAACACGTGCATTAAAGTAGATTTACCCGATCCGGACGGGCCCATGATCGCAACGTAATCACCATTCTCAATGTGGAAACTAACCCCGTCTAAGGCGTGAACTTCGCTATCTCCCATGCGGTAGGTTTTGCGAATATCACGAAGCTGGATCATTTTAATGCCCTCTAGCCCGACGATTGCCCGGGGGAGCAAAGGGTCCGCCACGAGATTTTTTACCATCACCAACGCGATACTCTGGAACCATTACAATCTCGTTCTCCTGCAGTCCTGAAACCACTTCGGCGAATTTGTTGTCGCCGGCCCCAATGGTTACCGCACGTTCCACGTCCTTGCCTTTTTCTCTCACGGTAATAAAAACGGCCCCGTCTTTACTCCGTACCGCAGAATTAGGAACCACCAACACAGCGCGGGTAGCCCGTATGTCAAAAACTACGTTGGCGGTCATCCCGCTCCTCATGAATTCTGGAGTTTCCACGGGCAGCACGTCGATTTCGTAAGTGGTCACGTTGTTTACGGTCTTGGCATCAAACGCAATCTGTTGCACCACCGCCTGCAAGGGCTGGGCAGAGTAGGCGTCGAGGGTGATCAGCGCTGTTTGCTTTACCTTAATGCTGGCAATGTCGGTTTCATCGACCTGAGCTTTCACGGTGAGCCGGTCTGACATTACCAGCACCGCATCCGCCGAGGTAAAGCTCTGTCCGGACTCCAAATTTCGCTGGATAATCGTGCCCGAAATCGGCGCGACAATCGGAGTTGGCTTGTACATGTCCTCCCAAGTTTTCACCTCCTCCGCTCCCTTTGCCCGGGCGGCGTCGAGTAGGGCCGCGCGCTCGGTCGAGCTCATATAGGCCAAAATTTGTCCTTTTCTAACTCTGTCGCCTTCTTTCACTAAAATGCGCTCTACCCGTCCATTAATCGGAGGTTTGATCGCCACTCGGTTTTCGGGCTCCACCACCCCGGTGGCCAAAACGGTGATTTCAATATCGCCCTTTTTTACAATGTGCTCACGAACGGACGGCGTATCGCTCCCCTTCGTTAAAAACCTGACCACGGGAATGATCACCAGTAGGGCGAGCAACACCACGACCGCTATCTTTTTCTTTCTAGTTGTCCCGGCATTCATTGAAAAACTCCTCTACCCGTAGCTTGTTCCCACGCGGCCTCGGCAATTATCCGATCTCGCTGGCTTTGCAAATAATTTCTCTGGCGCACGATCAGGTCGTTTTCGATCACGTCCCAGTCTTCGAAAGTCAGAAGCCCGTTATTGTACTTTTCACGCGCAATCTTTGATCGCGCCGTGGTCGCCTCGGCAAAGGCCTGATCCACTTTCTGCTTTTGCACCGCCTCGCGAAACTTTGCCAAAACGTCGCGCAACGTGGCCCGCCCGACGCGAATGGCGTTTTCGCGGGCAAGCGTTGCGGCACGAGAGTCGGCCGCCGCCGCCCGTGTGCCGTAATAATCTCTACCGCCATTAAAAAGCGGAAAGACGAGCGACGCCCCCACCGACCAACGATTATTACCGGGAAAGAATTGGTTATCTGAATTACCGGTGGAGCCAGTCAAATTTAGGGTGGGAAAAAAACCAGACCGGGCGATAACCATCGTGGCTTCGGCCTGCTGTTCCAGTGCCACCACTTTTAAATAGTCGGGAGTTTCGGTCACCAGCTTTTCGATGGCCGCCAAATCGGGAGGCTCAGTGATGGGCAGATCTCCGGTCAATTCTGGAACCTGGGCCAGCTCATCGCCCAGCACCCGGCCCATAAGCGCTTTCTGCGTTTCGCGAGTGTTTGTGGCCTGTAACAAATCCAACCGAGCCTGTTCTAAGTACGCGCCCGCAAGTAACGCCGACCCCTTATTCTCACGGCCACTCTGAAAACGCAGGTCCACCAACTTACGGTTGGCCTCGCGCCTTTGCACGATCTCTGCCGACAGCGCCTGACTCTTATTTGCAAAACTGACTCCGGCAAAGGCCGCTTTAAGATCGTAACTTACGCGCGACCGCACGGCCTTCATCTTAGCTTGAATCTCGAGCGCGTTGCCGCCCGCTTTCTTTACCGCACCGGCATCGGCCAGCCCCGAAAATAGATTCTGTTTTGCATTGAGTGAAGCAGTGTAGGTGGAAGCCGCTCCGGTGCCTCCGATTGCAGTACCGTGATCGTAGCTCAGCGCTGCCGAAACCGAAGGAAAAAAGCCATTGTATGCGGCCCGTTCGGCCAGCTCAGCCGCCCGCAAACTATCTTTGGCTGCGCGCAGCTCGGGATTTTTACTGTTAGCCGCTTCGACGCATTTCTCCCACGACATGCCAAGCAAAACTCGAGACGAACACAATACAAAGAAAGCGAGGCCTAAGATTTTGTTATTCATATTTAAGATGAATCATCGCCAGCAGAGTATAGCGCACTCAACGGCTCATGGCGCTAAGCGCATTCACCATCGCATGAGAATGGCTTCGACGGAAAGCCCCACGTTTCCTTGACACTCCGCGCACTGGCTTAGGGGAGATCTGATTTCAGGGCTTCAGTCCGTAAACGCGTTAGCGGAGCGAGGCCGCCACCGCTGCCACCTGTTCGAAAGCCCGCAGTAGATTTTCACCGAGAATCTTTTTAATATCGCTTTCAGAATAACCGCGGTTAAGCAGCTCTTCGGTGATCGCCGGATATTTAGAGACGTCTTCCAGCCCCTCGGGCATGTAGGGAACCCCATCGAAATCTGAACCCAGCCCCACGTGATCAATGCCGGCCACCTTCACGATGTGCTCAATGTGGTCCACCACCGTTCCCACGTTGGCCCGGGGAAAACTGTCGGTGGCCACAAATTCATCCCACATTTCTTGATCGTGATCGTGAACCATGCCAACAAAACCGGGTAGGCTCATGAGCTCTGCCGAACGTCCCGCTTCTCTTGCCGCCAATGGGCGAGAATCGCGGCCAATGAAAGCGGGAAAAAAATTGACCATCACCACACCACCGTTAACGGCCACGGCTTTCAGAATTTCATCCGAAACATTCCGCACGTGTTTTTTCACGGCGTAAGCCGAAGAGTGCGACGCTATCACCGGTGCCTTGGTCACTCTCAGCGCATGCGCCATGGTCTTTGCCGAGACATGAGAGATGTCGACGAACATGGCGTTGCGGTTTAGCTCTTCGATCACTTTTTCGCCAAAAGCATTGAGGCCGCCATTTTTCTCTTTGTCAGTACAGGCATCCGCCCAAGGTGTATTGGCCGAGTGGGTGAGGGTGAGATAGCGCACCCCTTTTTTTGCAAAATCGCGTAGGGTTTCCAAAGAGTTTCCAATGGAGTGCCCCCCTTCAACGCCGATCAGCGACGCAATTTTTCCATTGGCTTTGATTCGGCGAATATCGGCGGCGGTACGGGCGAACTCAAAAGTATCCGGAAATTTTTCGACCATTCGGTGCACCACTTCGATTTGCTCGTAGGTAGCCTTGACCGCCGTGCCGCTCGCCGCCATTTCTACCGGTACGTACGCCGACCAGAACTGCGCCCCCACCCCGCCTTTTTTTAGACGCGGTATATCAGTATGAAACTTAGGCAGCGGTTCATTGAGATTGGTCTGTTCAAGCGCCAGGTCGTTAATTTCTCTTAGCTGCCAAGGCAGATCATTGTGGCCATCAATAACCAACGCTTCGGCATGGATCCTTTTCGCCTCGGCCGAGAGTCGTAAGTTATCGCGCCCCATGCCCATGCCAAAGAGTGCGAATAGGGCCAAAGCAACCGGCACAAAAATTTTTCCAATTTGTTTCATCGCAAAAGGCTAACGATATGCCGGCGGCGGAGCAAGTCACCTTGCTGCCAAGGCTTGATAAATGTTAAGGGGTGAGAGATGGACTGGTTAGCCACTTACAAAGCTTCACACCAAAACCGCTACAACCGCCTGTGTCATAATTTTGGCATTCCACTGATCGTGGTTTCATTAGGCGCGCTTTTTTTTTCGTGGCGGTGGGCGCTGGCGCTATTCGTTGTGGGCTGGGCCCTTCAATTTATCGGCCACGCTTTCGAAGGCAAACCGCCGGCCTTTTTTAAGAGCCCTCGCTACCTATTGATTGGGCCTTGGTGGTGGGTAACTTCGCTAGTGGCGAGCCGCAAGCGGCACCATTCTAAGGCCCCCCTTTCCGATGAAGACGAAATAAACTCATAGGGTTGCCTTTAGCTTCGGCCGCCAAGTAGGATAGCCACATGGCGGTAAAAGTAGAAATTCCTTATCACACCATTTGGAGCTTTTCGCAGAGCGCTACGGAGGTCTTTGCCTACTTTCAAAACGTTGAAGTGGCCCTACCGGCGCACTTTCCTGGTCTGCAGGCCGTGAAAAAAAATGGCCCCGACACTTTCCTGTGGCAATTCGAGCCGATCGCCTATTCCGGCTACTCTCTCGATTTCAAATTTTCTACAAAATTTAAAATCGAGCCCGGCAAAAGCATTGAAGCCTTCCCTGATGCCGGCGGCGGAATGGGCCAGCTCCATGCCCAATGGACCTTCAAAGAGACTCACGCTTGCCAGGTGGAATTTCGCGCTAAGCTTGAGGTAGAGCTGCCCGTACCGGCGTTGTTAAAATCCATGGCCAGCGCCTTAGCTACCAAAGAATTCACCAAGCTATTTGAAAGATACAGCGCGAGTGTCACGAAAAAATTTAAAACCTGAAATTTGGTTGGCCATGATCTCAGGCTTTTGCCTGGTGCTGGCCTTCACTCCTTTTCACATTGCCCCATTGCTGTTGGTTCACACCACCTTGTTGCTTTGGGCGAGCCTCATCGCCAAAGATCTACGCCGCTCCTTTTGGGTAGGATTTACCGTCTCTTTCTTGATGAATAGCTTGGGTTTTTTCTGGATGATCTACACCATCCACGTTTTCGGTTATCTGCCTTACTGGATCTCGACCCTAATTTTCCTGATTTTTTGCGGTTTCGGCGCGCTGAACTTCTCGGTATTTAGTTTATTCACAACCTACTTCAGTCGACGCTACCGAATTGAATCGCTAAGTGCCACTTGGCGAGGCTTTTGGCTGGTCGTGGTGGTTCCCGCCGCTTTCGTAGTGATCGAATGGCTGGTGCCCAAACTGTTTCCGGTCTACATCGGCCACTCGCTTTACTGGCTGACGCTGTTGACCCAAATCAGCGAACTCACGGGGGCCCTCTCACTTTCTTTTCTAGCGATGAGTTTTGCCGGTGCCTTCGTGATGTTACTCTACAAAAATAAAAGGGCGCTTCCGATCTCCTGGCCTTTCTTCAGTCTCCCTTGGATTTTGCTCGTATTCACCTTGGGATTTGGAATCGCACGGGTGGCAGAAAAACCGCCGGAAAGCAAAAAACTCCGCGTCGCCCTGATTCAGGCCAATATCGGTTCCCTTGAAAAAGTGGAATCGAAAAAAGGGTACTACCCCAAGGTGCGTTACGTAATCGATAAATACAAAGAGCTCACCGTGGCAGCAATTGCTTCAGGATCTAAGCCCGATCTGGTGCTCTGGCCTGAAACGGCGATGCCGATTCAGCTCGATCGCCCGTCGGCGCTGGCGACCGAGATCTATAATTTCTCGAAAGAAATTGGCACCTCGCTTCTTACCGGTGCCTATTCCTCTCACCCTGATCATCCGTCACGTGAATACAATGCAGCGTTCCTGCTTTCTCCGACGTTAAAACTTGAGGCTAAAAAAATTGGCTTGCTCGCTGACTCCTACACCGAGATTTACCGCAAGAATGTACTACTGGCGTTTGGTGAGTACTTTCCATTGGGCGAAACGTTTCCAGCAATTTACCGATGGTTTCCCCAGGTGGCCGATTTTGCCCGGGGCACCGAGCAAAATTTTTTTACTCTTCCAAACCAAATTCGGCTCGGGGTCACCATATGCTACGAGGCCATTCTGCCCGATTTTTTTAGAAAGACCGTGGCCCCCGGCGTGATGGGGGTCGTGAACCTCACCAACGATAGCTGGTTTGGTCCCACCACCGAGCCAGAACATCACGCGGCGTTGTCCACGTTTCGTTCGGTGGAGAGTCGAATTCCGCAAATGCGCGTCACCAACACCGGCATCTCCCTCTTTGTCGATAGGTTAGGCAGAATGAGCCGTAGTACGGGCATATGGGAACAGGGGTTCTTGGTCGAAAACATCGATCTTCCGCTTCAACCGCCTCCGGTCACGTTATACTTAAGGTGGGGTGAATGGTTCGTTGCCCTGTGTGCCGCTTTCGTTCTGGCGACGGTGCTCACCTTCAGGAGAAAAATGCGTGCTCCCCTACCTCATTGATGCCCATTTAAACGGCCACGCCATTCGCATTCCCACTTACGGTCTATTTTTGGCCCTGGCCTTCACCCTTGCCTACTTTGATGCGCTTCGTCGAGCGATTAAGATTGGCGATGATCCCAAACACATCGAACGCCTTTTCTTGTGGATCGTGTTCGCCTCAATCATTGGCGCCAGAATGTTTCACGTGCTGTTCGAAGAGCTGCCGTTCTACCTACGACACCCCGGTAAAATTTTTGCGGTATGGGAAGGTGGATACACTCTTTACGGCGCCATTATAGCGTCGATTGTGGCGATCTATTTTTACTGTCAGAGCCAACGGATTCGGTTTTTGCATTTTGTTGATTTTGCGGCTCCGGCCACGGCTTTAGGCATTGCCGTGGGCCGAGTCGGCTGTTTTTTGGCGGGTTGTTGTTGGGGTAAAATTTGCGACATGCCGTGGGCGGTAAAGTTCACCCACCCCGAAGCCTTCACCAGCGCGCGCAATATTCCGCTCCATCCGTCGCAGCTCTATGAGGCGTTCGGAGCGTTTTTGCTTTATCTCTATTTGAATTACCGAATGGATAAACGCAAATACGACGGCCAGATCTTTTTCCACGGGCTGATTTTTTATTCAATTTTGCGCTTTACGGTCGAAGTTTTTCGCGGCGATGTTTACCGGGGCTTCGTATTTGACGGTGCGTTAAGCTACGGCCAGATGATCTCTTTGCTCATCATTCCTTTTGCCGCCACCGGATTATTTTTGTACTCGCGAAACCAAGCCCCTCGTCCCACCCGTAAGCGTGCCAAGTAGCTTTTAAAACGGTTTAGGCCAAGCGTTGTCCTCTTCGCCGATTACCACCGGGGCGTAGTTCATCATGCTCGGGGTCAACTCGGTAAATCGTAGCGCCTTCGTAGGCAGCGTTCGGATCAAGTCCTGAATGTCTTTTACTTCGGCAAAAGTGCCCACTTCACTAACGATGAGCATATCTAAATATTTTGACCAGGCTACCCCAGGATTGGCGATTTTAAAGGCGTCGATGGCTGAGTCATCAAAGTAGGCAAACGGCACACAGGCATTGATCCACAAAATCGAATATTTCCCTGGCGCGGGTCTAACCATCCGCAAAAATGCCCGCACGTTTTCTCCAAGACCCGCGTGGCCGTTGTAGCTGATCACGTCGGAATCTTTTTGATAATCCGTAAACTGATTTCTAAATTTTTCATTCACCCCCTGCACATTGCCGTCAAGAATGCGCATGGTCCTAAGCTGAACTTGGCCCGCCCCCGTGTAAAAGGTGCTGGTCTGAGTCACGTGGCTAAAGTTATCGGTTTCGGTGTGCCTTACGTTTGAATATTCTTGGGCAATGTTCCGGTGAAGTTCATCGTCGGCGGCTTCACCATTTGAGCGCGCTTTGGTATTCCCCATAACGTGGGTGATGACCAGTCGGCCGTCTTCCCAAATTTTTTCGTACTCTGGGTACTTTCCCGAAGTATTCACTTCGGAGACATTGGCATCAATGACGATGCGCTGCGCGTCATCGGGAGTTTGATTGGCAAGGACACAACCGGGTTTCGTGGGAGTGTAGTAATACCAAAGTGGCGCGTGTCCGCACAGTTCCCCATAATTTTTCTCAAAAGCCGATAAACCTTCGGCGTCGGCACGTAGCGGAAGCACCACAGATAGGCTGACCGGAAAACCTTGGTCTCGCCGCCAGCTCGCTAGTAGTTTTGCTGAGTACTCGACGCGATTCGTAGCGTGATTGCCCTTCGCAACTTTTTTTATTTCTATTGAAAGCGTGTGAAATAGAGCCGGGGTGGCACGGTAGGGACGCAACTGTGAAACTAAAAAGTGTAATTGGTCGCGAACTTCTACTTCCCATCGCTTGCGATCTCGAGTGTTGCTTTCGAACACCGCGTTTTCGATAGAAACGTCTACCAAAACCACCTGCTTGGCGTCGTAAGCGAAAACCGTCGATTCCAGCCCCAGAATCAAAACCCCAATTAGTAAGCAGCGCACAGTGTCATCCCCCACCGAAAAAGTTGCCCTCTATTCTAGCAGAAAGTAGGATGTCTCCTTTGAGGGGGTAGTGATGATTCGTTTTGCATTTACCGTTTGCCTTCTAGCCACCACGGCACTGGCCGCCGAGAAGAAACCAACTCTCAATTTGCCGGCCGCTCCGGTGGCCGAGGCCTGCCAAATAGACGTTAAAACTCATTGCGGAGACAGCGCGAAGACCGCCGTTCATAAGTGCCTGCACGACCACGGTAAAGATCTCTCGCAACCCTGCCAGGCCCACATTAACCAGCGGGAGACTTCGGCCAAGACTGATTTAAAAAGCGCGTCGCCGGTGGAAAAGGCAGGAAACCTATTTCAAATCCCTGGGCAAAACTGAAAACAGCCATTAATGGTTTCAACGCAAACGCCACCCTCACCGCTCACGAACCGCTAAAGTTGCGCCAAGCCCAGTCTGACGACCGGTGAATTTATATTAGGCCGTGTTACTCTTAGTCCATGAAGCGATTGGCGCCAGTGCTATTTATCGTTTTACTGGCCTACATTGTCCTTGGATTCTACCCACTGGTGGCGGTGGAGGGCGATGATCTTGCCGTAGCGAACGCCGCCCAAATGCAAATGACCGGCCAAATCGGAATCGATGTTGGCTACCAGGCCAAAAATCTTCGCGGCACCTACGTCCTTCTTAAAGTCTTCTCTAAAATGACGGGGCAAAATATTTTGACGGTGTACGGAGCGCTCACGGCACTGGCTTGTGTAGCCTTCATTTTTGTCGCCGCCACCTTCATCGCTAGACTTACAAAAAGGCCTTGGGCCGAATGCGGTCTGGTGCTGCTCCTCTTTCAAGAAGTCTATGTATCTGGCTACTACGCCAATTCAAACATGCTGGCGGCACCTTTTATCCTATCGTCAGCGTTGCTGGCATCGTATGCCCAGCGGTACCTTAATCTGTTGGCCGCCTTGATTCTAGCGATTGCGATTTGGATTCGTATCGATGCCGTGTTGCTGGCCCCGGCGATCTTGTTTATTGCTATAGCCTGGGGAAAAATTTCGAGAGACGATGTACCTCTTGCGGCGGGCACTTTTCTGCTTCTTCTCTTATTTTCGATGGGAAACCCCGCATTTCTATTGAATATGTCTAATGAGTACCAAATACATCATCGAAATGGTTTTTTGCATTGGACTTTAGCTCAACAATCCCTTGCTTCGGTTTTTACTTGGCTAATTTCCTTTTCTCTTTGTTTAGGTGTGTTTGCATCGCGAATCAAACCGGAAGAACGGCGCATTCTGTTTCTTGTTTTGCTGGCATTCGTACCAATCGCGGCCGCTTATTTCCCCACTTATACTACCCCCAAATATTTTCTGTATGCGATCCCCTTTCTCGCGTTACTTGCATTGCAAGGTTTGCGCTACCTCACGCAACAGAAGGGTTGGTTTCGCGTAGTTCTCACCGCCGCGGCCGTATTCTGCTTCTGCGCGCAGTATATTTTACCGCGAGCCAACTCGGTTTTCTATTCACACGACGGGGCACGGTTCATATCCTCAATTAGTATCGCTCCACTTTTTTGGCGAGGACTAAAGGAGGGGTACCTTTACCGAGAAACACTCATGAACTCCAAAATGAGCTCGCTCGGGAGCGGAAAGAGGGTTGGATTCGTGATCGAAGACTGGATAATATTAGAGCAAATAAAATGGCTCGCATTAAAGCAAGGTTACCAGTTGGACTCTAAGCGTACTAAAACCCAGAATTTTCCACACAATTTGACTTTAAAAAAGAAAAACGCGTCTATTTCTACGTGGGCCCTAAGCACGAAAGATGAGCTAACTGCAGACCAAGTCAAAAACTTTCATGAATTCGATCTGGTGGTAACCCATTTCAAATCACCCGTTTCATCGTGGCCCAAGTGGGAAGTCGAATTAACGAAGTACGGCTGCAAGCCAACGACCGAATCCTTAAGCCTTTTCGCCCCACGACAGGCGGGTTGCGAGGAATTCAAATTGTACTAAATCCGGCGAAACCTTTCCGTAATACGAAATAACCACCTTGGCATCATTCGCACTGCGGTCATGATCGGTCCCCAAAACCGGGGCGAATAAACAGTACCGGGAGACAGCGGGAATCGGTCAATTAAAGAACGTGCCACGTCGGTGGCATTTGAAGGAAAGATAAGGTTTCGTCCGCGAGTCATTGGGCTGAAAGTGTCCCCAGGTTTCACCGTTATGATCTTAATTTTTGTAGCCCGACATTGCTCTCTCACGCCCGCTAAGTAAAAATCTAGCCCGGCCTTCGCCGCACCGTAAGCCAGATTTCTTTCCTTGGGACGGTCGGCCGCTATAGAACTAAACACCAGAATCGAAAGTGGTCTCTCAGAATCGGCCTGAGCGACAATTTGCGAAAGAAGCAAAACAACTTTGGTCAGGTTAGTTTCGATCAAAGTCGCCAAAGGCCCTTCCAACACGCCGTACGCCACAACAACTAGGTCAAAAGCATCTAGCCGCTCTAAGCCTTGACCTAGCGCCTCGTCGCTTTCGGGCTGCCATTGGACCAATGCCCCGTAACGAATTCTCAAATCATTAGCAATCTCTTCTAGGCGCATTGCGCTTCGGGCAATCATTGTTAACCGGGTTCCGCCCCTAGCCAACTCATGACAAAGTTCGAGGGCGATTTGTGAACTGGCGCCGAAAACTAGAGCGTTTTTTGCTTTCACGGCATTAGCCTCTCCCAAAGATCTGAAGAAAAAAGTGGATCTTTAAAGGTGGCAAAGGAATTCCAGTTTGGGTAGCTGGTTTTAAACCCGTCGGGAGTAAGTACTAAATCTTTAGCTAAATAGAGGCGCCCCCCCAAAGCGATGACACTTTTTTCCCAACGCCGAAAGGCCGCGACGGTTCGTTGACCGCAAAATTTAAAATCGGTGGCCACCATGATGCCCGGGATAGGAAAAGACAATGCGCCCCGTGCGGGAACCTCACCAAAACGTTTGATAATACACAGAGCAGGGGTTTCTCCATCAGCGCGCATCTGCTCGAGAATCTCTGGCACTTGGTTCTCGTTTCTTCGCGGAATCACAAAGTGGAAATGCATGAAACCATGACGACCAAACAGTCGGTTCCAGTTTTTTAGCTGGTCAAGAGTAAAGAGGTAGTTCTTCAGCGGCCGTCGAAACAAAGCGTCTCGTTTGAATAAATAGTAAGCCTTGTTGAAGAGTTTCATCGATCGCCGATTGATCAAAAAACGTGGAAAATCAAAAGGTACCGAGAGACGCGAATAAAATCGCCCCGTAGCTTCAACACTTTTTCTCGCGGCATGGTTCGCCCCTACTAGTACCCCGCGACTTTTCGAGTAGAGATCCCACCACAAACAAACGTACTCATATTTCTCGTGCCATTCAGAAAGCAGGCGTATCCCATCGTGGATGCTCTCTACCTTTTTTTTCTCGCCTTCCACGTAGTCTGAAGCAATTGGTTTTAAACGAATCTTTACCCACGTGATGACTCCAGTCAGTCCCAGACCACCTATCGTCGCGTGAAACAGTTCAGAATTCTCCTCTGCCGAACAGACAACAGAGCCTTGATGAGTGCGAACTAATTCGAATGATTCAATATGGTTTCCAAAAGAGCCCTGAGAGTAATGATTTCTGCCGTGAGCGTCAGCAGCGACGGCCCCGCCCACCGTGATACCGATTGAGTTGGGACAAGTGAAGAACGAAAACCCCCGCGGCATGGTAACCGCAAGAACTTCACCGATGGTAAGACCGGCGCCGCAGGTGATCGTACCGCGTTCTTCATCAAAGTGGAGGAAACGGTTAAGCCCCTGGGTTTGTAACAATATCCCTTGAGTGTTTAGACAAAGGTCGCCGTAAGAACGACCAGCTCCGCGCGGAAGGCGCTTTGGCAAAGCCACGTCACGAAACCAATCTTCGTCACGCCAATAAATAGGGAGCAGTTTTTGCGGTAGGCGCGAACGCCGCCCCCACGATTGCCCTATCACCTCACCACCTCCGGCAGAAATTTTACTCTTAAAGATTGGAAAAAAGTAGCTAGCGAGTCGGGCTGATGACAAATCAGGAAAAACTTACAAATAAAGGGTAAGAAAAGAAACGGTCTCGCGTTAAATGCCTTATCTTCAGATTTGTCCACGGCAGACCCATTATTTAAAAATAATGCTGATAGTCATTGGTTATGCGCCCTTTTCTTGCTATGCCGGTTCGTTATGAACACTAAACGAATCATCCTGTGGTCACTTTCAGTACTAACCTCTTCTGTGTTTGCCCAAATCCTTGAGGTTGAAGCACAGAAACCGCTGGAACACAGTTTTGTAGAGAAGCAGATCTTTTCGCTCGCTCTGGAAAACAGAGATGGCCCATGCGAAATACGGGAGTCCACCACCGATAAAGTGGAAGTTAGGGCCACCACAAAGCATAAAGATAAATTTAGCGTCGCGGTAGAGGGCTTTGGCACTGAAGAAGCCAGCATTAAGGTGCTTTACCCCCCAAAGACGGCCACGAATGACATTATCGTGCTCGGCCCCGGTGACGCCTTACCACCGGCTCGTTCTGTAAAGTTGGAAATCGCAATTCCTCAGCGCCTTTTAAAAAATCTGTCCATCACCACTCAAAATGGCGAAATTTCTATTTTGGGGCGATTTGCGGGGAGTCTAGCCGAGGGGCGAGTTTTAACGGCAACGACCAGTAACGGTGACATCATGACCAACGGGCTTACCGCAATGGGGGGAGGAAAAATTCAAGCCGCCAACGGCACGCTTAGAGTAGTCGATTTTGAAGGGCCTCTTTCGTTGACGACCTCCAACGGCGACATTGTTGCAGAAAATGGTTTGGGCACGATTAGCGCCAAGGTGAATAACGGCGAGATCCGGGTGGTGAATCAGCATGGCACTCTAGTTGAGGCCGCCACGAACAACGGTTCCATTTTTTTTGAAAACCCAAAGGCTGACAGCGAGGTCGCAACTTCGAAATCTGGGGCTATCACCTATACGAAGAAACCGTAGGTTAACCTCAGCGCCCTTTTCTTAAGGCTCTTTCTCATGGAATTAGCTTGGTGATGTCCAAAGGATAAGAATGGCTATATATCCTTTGCTCAGCAGGGTTTTTAACCCGCTTTTCTATCAGCTCCTGCAGCTCTTTTTGTGTCGCCTGATAATCAATATTATTTGGGTCAGCTCGAAGAGCGTCGGCTAACCGCTGAGAGGCCTCTGCCAATCGCCCTTCTTTAAAAGCCACGAATGAAGAAAGAAAGGCCGCGTTGGCCGTGCCCTCCTGCGCGTGAGCCTGTTTCTTTGCCACTTCAATCTGCATAGCGACTGAATCAGCCGCCGCCATCTCCACCGAATCACGAAGCATTGAATAGAATCTTGGGTCAGAATTATCCAGTCGTTCGGCTCTCTCCAACGAACTTTTTGCGGTTTCCATAGTGCCAATTCCCGTTTTTGTATCGGCAGAAACCAACTGCAACACGGCGGCAATCTTGGCGGCGGGTGCGAAATTTGGCTCAATCACCAAAAGACGCTCGGCATAAGGAAGGCCGTCGGTCAGGTTCTTAAATAGATTGGCTATGAGTTTGTCGGAGAGCAGACGCGGATCGCTTATCTGATCCGCTGATAGATTCTGACTATCAAAGTCAGCAATCATGGCGCGATAAATCACCAGAGCCTGGTAGCAGGTCTGGTGCTGCAATTCGCGCGACTTCAAAGGGGCCGAGGCATCGCCGGGCTTGCAACCGTTCTTAAGCATCTCGGTTGGTGTGGCGAAACTCTTTGGGAGGTTGTTGCACTGTTTATTAACGGCAAGCTCAGCCGGTAGCGACTCGGGGTTATCGAGATACCTTTGTAGGTTTAAATCATTAAGCAGTTTCCACTGCGTTCGGCACTCGGGTGAAATGGGGTCGGCCTTGACGAGCGCGGCCGTTTCCACCGGTTTTGGTGTAGCGCGCGGCAATCGAATCAAAGCCTGCACCCGATCGGTTTTGGCCAAAGGGGCGGACGAAACTGTGGACAACTTCTCGTCCACAGTTTCACTTTGGTTACGTCGATAGAATAGAAAAAAAGTTCCAAGCGCCAACGCGATAAATACTGCTTTGTTGAGTCGATTTTTCAATTTAGCCTCTTGCCAAGAAAAAAAGCTTATGACAATTATACGCTGAGTCAAAGGAAGGGAATTTAAATGATCAAAAATATTATGTTTGCTTGTTTCTTTATGGTCGGTTTTCTCGTGAGCTCTCCGAGTTTCGCGCAGGAATACAACAACAGCTTTAACAACAACAGTGGAACCATCAATATCAATTCAGGAAATGGTGGCGGTGGTTACGGGGGCGGATACGGCGGCGGCTACTACGTTCCAGTAGCTCCTATCTATTACTATCAACCGGCTCCGATTGTGTATTACCAACCGACGCCGATTCTATACACGTACCCTGTTTATCAGACGTACTACACAGTACCGACCCACTCTTATCACAGCAGAACGGTTATCAGAACGCGCGGCCGCTGGTAGTTTTAAGGTCCACTTTCAAATTGTTAAAAAGAGCCTCTTCCGTTACGGTAGAGGCTCTTTTCGTTTCTGCTCCACTTAAATCGAACGCATAGATACAGTTTTTTGTCCGGCCACCGCAGGACGTGCATAATTAGGCCGCAATTTTATACACCGTTGCCGCGCCATTTCCTTGCCGTTGAATAGAGCCCTTTGCCATCGCTTCCCGAAACAGACGGTGCAAAGCACTGCGAGAAATTTTTAGCGTCGCCGTAGCCTCTTCGATCGTAAACTGTTCTGCCCCCATTTTTTTTTGCAGCAACAAGAGTTTTGCTCCCACATTGTCCCGAACCAAATCTGGAGACGCCACCTCAATGGCAACGGGTTTTGCGGTGCCTAATGAATAGTTGTGATTTGCTTCTTGGATGAGAAAAGGGGCTCTATGACTCCGACACCATTCTCGAAACAATCGAATCGCCCGGTGCACGCGATCGGGCGAAGAGTGGGGGTTGAAATATTCTTTCGGATAGAGGCGAAAGTGCAAACTTGCCAATCGAAGCGGCCGATAGAAGTCACTGCAAAAGGCCTGAAAGGTTCGCTGGGTCAACTGCCCAATTTTAATGCAGTGACTTTTGCCGGCCCATTCTCCGGTCTCAAGCCGTAGAACCGGTGAACTCTTTTTCACAAGCAAATGCCACTCGTAGTGGCTCGGTAATTTAGGATGTCCGGTCCATGCGGTATGCAGCTTTGATCTATAGATCGCAGATTCGGTGCCAAAAAAGAGATGTGTAAAAAGTGGAAAGTTTTTTTGTGTAGTAGCAAAATAGCGATCGCAGTCCCTTACGGTTTCCCAGTGCCCCCTTGTCTCCGCTTCTTGCCTTAACTCCTGCAAGGCGAGTAGTGCTTCGGGCTCGCCCTTGCTTTGAATAACGCCTTTCAAAACTGACCACTTTTTGATGATGAACCGTTGAAATGAATCTAAGGAAGATTGCCGCAAGGTCATCTCGGCCAATCTCGCGTCGAAAGCGTCCCATCGTTGTCGGCTAAATTCGTTACGCGCGGCAAGCTCCATGGCGGAAGAGTGAAGCAACTCGTGCTTTTGTTCTCTCGTGGCTGCCAAAAGCGGAATTAACACTTCATCGGCCTCGACGTTCTTGTCTTCCGCAATCAACGCGGCCACGAGGTTGGCTCTGCCGACTAACTGGGCGTAAGGAGCAAGCGTAGCTACCGAGAGATAGGCTTTCAACTCACCGATGCTACCCGCATAATCCCATTTGGCCACTGACGCAAAGGCGCGAAATAGCCAAGTATCGGGGTTTTTAGAAGCGTCCACGCTGCTTAATATCCCTGACGCCTCCTCCGGCGCCCCAATGTTAATGAGCGAAGCTGCGTATTCGAGCCTCTCGCCGTCGGTGGCTTGAGATGGGGAACGGGAACTCGGCCGTACGACAGGATTCAACGCAAAGATGGCTGACATTGGCATGTCGGAGCGGCGAAGCAGATTGGCGATTCGGGAGAGCGATGGTCTTGGTATTTTTGACCGCTCCGAAAAATTTGCGCGCAGTAATTTGCGCGCATCGTCTTTTCGCCCTTCCCGAATAGCGACATCAATTTCTTCCAAAAGCTGTGTCTTTAGAGAAGGTTTTGTCGTCGAGCCCATTCGTTCTCCCCTCCGTAATTATAATCAAACTTGTTGCACCAAATTAGTACGTGCCCAACACAATTTGCTTAAACCCTCATCTTTCTCAGCCCAATTAAGATATCCGTCTGGCATCGAAATTGCGCAATTTCACCCAATCTCAGAAACACCTACAATAAGGGAGCCTCTATTCATTATTCCCCCCAACGAGGTAATTGGTTGATGCGCCCATTGCCGACAAAACCATTTAAGGCTTGGAGATGGTTAGGCTACCTTCTCATCGGCCTTTCCACCGTAGGCATTGGGCAATGTGCCCGCCCCCAGGGAGGCGGTGTCACCACCGGTGCCGGAACTACCACTGGCATTTCTGGAGCCGTGGCCATTGCTTGGTCCTTGCACCCGAATTCCCCGATGACCACGATCGAAGATGGCAGGGGGAACTACGCAACGGGACGGGCGCTAAGATTTTTGTTTGTAACAAAAAATGGCTACGTGGTGGCCCAAGACCCCGCTGGCGGTGACACTGCAGGACAGAAAGCAATTCGCCTTTCTCGTCCTCCCGAACCGTTCTCCATCGGGGCGAAAACCGTCTACTTGACCGAGTACGATGAAAATCCCTTCCCCTTGATTCCAATTGTCTGGAAACCACTAAGTGAGCGAAAAAACAGTGCCGCTCGCACCGCAGCTATTGGTTCGAGTCCTCCTGAGCCAGATCAAGAATATATTGTTGAGGCCGCGGCGGTTGCTGCTGAGCCCACAAACCATGAAGATGGGCTTACTCATATTGAGAAACGCGATGCCATCATTGTGACGGCAAAACTAAATGCCAATGGCCAGGTTAAATATTCGGGCGGCGCAATCATTTCTGCCGGCTCCATGTCCCCGACCGGAAGTGATTACATCGAGATTCATTCGGAGGATGTTATTAAGACGGGTGGCGGAAGATCGGTAAGTTATCGATTCGGCGGTTTCATTTATAACGGCTTGGATGGTGTCGGTAACTGGATGTACCATTTCTCTGAGTTGGCGGGCGGCCCCCCCGTGGATTCAGGCGCGGGCGCATTCCGAGGCGTCACCGGCAGCACTGGCGACTCTAGCGCCTCCCGTAGTGGCGAGCGCAACACTCTCGAAGCAGTTGGTTTTTAACCTCTCACCCATTCTGTTTCCAAAAATGATAAGCAAGCTAATGGGTACTTTCTGGAAATGAATTTCGGAAGGGATACTGTTTCTCTGCCCAAGACTTCGCACCAAATTCGTACGTGGGCCACTCACCGCATTCTCCGTATTCTAAGTACATCAGCCCCCCAACCATAACAGGAGTGAAAGACATGAAAATTACCCTCGGCCTACCGCTACTATTGCTGGCCCTCGTCATCAATTCAACGCGAGCCCACGCGGAATGCGTGAACCAATTGAATGGACGTACCAGCTTTAAACTACATCAGATGTTTTCGCGCTTATTAGACACAAATGGGGACGGCGTTTTTACCCCTCGAGAATACCATGAGGCCTACGGAGGAATCATGAATAACTTGGGGGCTCGAATCACGACGCAAAATCAAATGTTTGACCTGAACCGCGACGGAGTCATCAGTGCTTTCGATAGTGAAATCGTGAAGTCCTTGCTCGGTCTCGTAAACCGTCGGTCAATCGAGACGTATGCATTTACAGATCTCTCCGACCGAAGTTCAATTCACAACTGTCTGGTTGCCGAGCTGGTCTATTTTTCAAAGGCTGATACCAATAAAGATGGTGCTCTTTCGACGACGGAGAAGACAGCACTGCGCAGCGCTTCATTTTTGGTCGCGGAGTACCTGCTCAATTCCACGAAACCAAAGATGGAATGCTACGCACGTCATGGTTGGGTCGATCTCAATCAAGACCAGTGGCTAGACAATGATGAAATCACGGCGGCAGCCAATGTCTATCGTTAAAACTCCGCAAGCCCCCCCTTCCGAAAGTGTTACCCTCTAGCTATATTCCCCCTAGTAATCTCGCAGAAAGAAGGTCTCCCTTTTCGTTACCCACCTAACGAGAAGGGAGACCTTCGTCATTTACGACGTTCACCACCACTCATTTTCCACGCAAGTTGCAACCCATCGCACCAAATTCGTAGGTGGAGCAGAAACCGGCCTTTGCGTAGTCTAAAGGTACACCTAAGCCAGATTCATTAAATCCACTTTAGGAGCGACATTGCCTCTGCACTCACATTTTTTTAAGATTCAACTTCGTCGAGGACTAAAAAACAGCAAGGGCGATGTATTCGTCGCTACGGCCGTCCTGTTATTGACCCTGAGCATGAGTTGGGTAACCGCGATTCAAGTGCTGAGTTCAGTTCACGTTCGGCGCCAGACGACACGGCTGAACTCCCAGCAGGCTGTGCTCGATGCAGAAGTGGTGGCGTTGAATCAATATTATGCCGTAAAAGCTGAAGTCATTGATGCCAGCGCCGGGGATTGCATTCGCCGCGTCGACTTCATCGAGAATGGCGTCGCCGAACCTAAGGAAAATGAGACGCCGACAAAACCAATTTACTCAAGCGCGATGAAACGGTTTTCGGGGGGAGATTTCTCCGTAAAGTTACCCCCCGTCGATCCCAAAAATCCTACCCATTTTCTTCTTAGCGGAGCCAGTCTTTGCGGTCGAAAAAAAATGAATGGTACTATGATTCAAACTTGCCTCGCCTTAAAGACCCCACTTACTCCGTCCCCCACACCGAGCCCCATTCCAACGCCGAGTCCGGATGCTTTGCCAAGTCCCACGCCAACGCCGAATCCGGATCCATCGCCGAGCCCCGATCCGTCACCCAGTCCAAGTCCGGATCCGGATCCACAACCGAGTCCAAGTCCTTCACCAACTCCCACGCCTGCCGGCAGACGAGACATTCCCATCGTATCACTAGCCACCAATGGGGAGGCCGTTTGCGGCCTCGACCGAGCGGGAAAGGCCTATTGCTGGGGAGAGCACATGAGAGGCAGTCTTGGAATTGGAGAAAGTACGAAAGGGCTCGAACCGTGCACGACGGAAGAGGACCTTGCTTGGCCGGCACCAAAAACACATCCGGTACTCTGTGCGTCTTTTCCACTACCCGTGGACACCTCCGCAATGTCCGGCGAGAAGACTTTCACTAAAATTACTGGCGGGGCACATCGGTTCTGTGGCCTTTCCAAAGATAAGAAACTCTACTGCTGGGGGCTCGATCAAGTTAACGAGAGAGAGAACGAGGCCTCCTCCTCAGATTATGGTCTGCTCGGACAAGGGGGAAAGGCTCCAGACATTTGTTTGAAAGAAGAAATCTGTTCCAAGAAGCCTCTTCCCATGCGTCTTCCGGAGGGCAAGCCAGTCCCCGCCTTTTCGGACGTCGCAGTACTCGACCAACAGACCTGCGGTCTTACTTCTGAAGGGGAGATCTACTGTTGGGGCCGGATAAACAGCGGCTGGGGTGTTTATCTCTTAAAGGAAAACTCGTTAGCAAGTTTGGGCTCCGGAATTTCCTATGACCCCGTTCGCTTAACCTGGTCATTTTGCGGAAATGACGCCAACGACGGCACGCACTTCCAAGTTCCCGCAAACAATGAAAAATGGAGCCAAATGAATGCCTGCGGAAACGCCATTTACCTGCAGACCAGCGGCGGCAGTTGGTACACCACGGGAGAGAATTCATCGCGAGATATTCTGGTGCATCCTCACACGGTCCGAATCGGATCAAACTCCACAACGCCGCCTCATAAGCTCAACTTGGCGTCTTTGCTGGGACCCGGCGAAACGGAAAACGATCTCAACCTCTCCTGTATCAACAATGTGGTATTCGCAGTTCACCGTAACGGTAAACTATCGAGTTGGGGGCATACGGGTTATAGCGGATTGCTCGGGCGTGGCCCCGTCGTTACCCGTCCCCCGGGCCACGTTCCCCCAGATTACCTCTCTTTCAATTCCCCGACGAGCTACCACATTCCGTGGGATTACACTCCGCGTGCCGTGGAGACCGAAGGGGTGGCTAACTACTCTGGCACTACAAAATTGTTGGGAACCTTTGACGGCCAAATCGTCGCCGAAGAAAAATCGGGAAAACTCTTCTATTGGGGACGAACTTACGGCGCCACTCCCGCGTTCATACAAAAGCCGGTTTTGTGGGAAAGGCCAAACCTGCCCCACCACCCTAAAATCACACGCGTTCTTTCGAGCTTGTTTCGCATTAGTTGCCTTGAGACTACGGAACGAGCGTATTGCAAAGGCTACAACAGCAACGGAATGCTCGGAAGAGGTAAAACCATGAGCTACCCTCCGGGCGAACCGTATCCTGAAGAGACTGAATTTCAACCCGTGGGAAAGGAATAAACATGAGAGACTTTAAACCGCACTCTTACCTCCGGGGTAAAAGTGGCTTCACTCTTTTATCGTTTGTGATGTCCCTGCTAATCATCTCGCTGGCCCTCTTCATCATGTTGGTGGGAGAGGTCTCATCGCGCAAGACGATGGCACGAGTGCAGCAGCGAGTGATTGCTCAATCGAGTGCAACCGAGCTTGCCGAATTCTTTCGTTCAATGAAAAACAACACGCTCCTTGCGTACCTCGGCAAAAACCCCGTCGATCCAACGAGCCTTCCTTACGCTTTTTGTGCCGATATTAATCGGCTTGATCGGGCAACGGGGGTCGTCGCCCTGCCCGACCCCTTAGCCGGCTCTGCGGCGAATGAAGGGGGGCCAGAAAATGTTGGCACCATGCAGACGCTTAATCGCTATTACCGAGTCGAGGTGATCGATCGCATCACGCGAGAAGTAAATTCCAAAGCTTGCGGCAAAACCCCAGCGGAATTCCCGCTAAGCCCAAATCAAACTCTACTGGTTTCGGTGGTGGCTAATTGGGTGGCGGCACGCAGTGGTGGATTCGAAGAAAAAGAAGTTCAACTCTCGCTGCTAATTTTGGAGAAATAAAATGCGTCAAATCTATTCCGATAAAGGGTTCACATTGCTTGAAACACTCATCGTAATGGTCCTCCTTTCGCTCGCCACGACCCTATTTCTCAGGGTGGGTGGCAACCAGACTTTCTTATCGTTCCTATTTTCGGATCGGTCGGCCATGGAAGAGAGTGTTACCGCGCTCACCGACCACATTCTCAAAATTGGCCGGGCCGCCAGTGTGGTCCCGGGCGTAAGTCCGAGCGGCTGCCGTGAAGCGAATGAAACAACGCTTCAATGCTCCGTCGACTTTAAACGGCCACCCACGGGCGACACGACGGAGGTTCGCTTTCGTTTAGATACCGTGAGCCATACCGTATTCTATGAAACGTTAACGGATGAAGAGCTGGGAACTTGGTCTTCCGGCGCGAGCTATCGTCATATCAAGACAGTTACGTTCTGCGGCGACACAAAAATGGACAGCGAAACGTGTCCACTGTTACCCCGGCGCATCAGCGAGCAACATGCCGTCAATCCCACGACCGAGAATTGTTTTGTTCGTTTTCATATCGTCGGTGCCTTGTCGAGCCAGGCGGAATCTAAGATCGCCCGTCGTCCATTTACCGTGCAGGCGGCCTTTTTCGTTCGCAATCCGATCTTCTCCGACGATTCCCAGGTTGCCTACCAGTTTGGAACCAAGTGAGCAGGCTGTTGAACAACCACCACGATGCTTCTTTAGGCGCGACCCTGGGGAATATTCGGCGTTCTCGCTTTAATCAAAAAACGCCGTTCAGCACCAAAATCAACGTCATCACGATAACAACGGCCCAAAGCGTTACGCCCATCATTAACGGGCGAGCGCCGGCCTTGGTTAGGGCCGCCCTACTCATTTGCACGCCGATTAGAAAAATTCCTGCGTTTAATCCTGCCTTACCAATTCGCGAGAGCACCAAGAACACCGTCATGCCGCCCGTCCATACCGCACGAATGGCCACCGCGATCAAAAATGCGGGAATAAACCAGGGTAACCCCGCCTTAATTGCTTTCTTCCACGAAAATTTTTGAGTCGCATCATGAGTAGACAGCGCCCCCAGAACTAAAGTGATGGGCAATATCCACAGCGCCCGGGTAAGCTTTACGGTTGTGGCGACAGAAAGGCTGGCCTCTGAAAAACGGGCCGCGGCTCCCACCACCGAACTCGTGTCGTGAATCGCGATGCCGGCGAAGGTGCCAAAACTCACTGCCGTCATTCCCAAGGCGTGGCCCATCTCCGGAAAAAAGAGAAGTGCCGTAGAGTTCAAAAGAAAAACTACGGCTAGGGCTACCGCAACCTCTTCGTGTTCCGCTTTGATTATCGGCGTGACGGCGGCGATTGCGCTAGCCCCGCAGATGGCGGTACCCATCGCAAGCAATGTGCCCAAGCGTTTGGGTACGCCATACCAACGCGCCAGCCACCAGCCGGCAAATAAAGTGAAAGCAATGGAACCCGCGGTAAATAAAATACCGTGGGTTCCGGCTCGCACCACGGCCGACGGATCCATACCGAACCCTAAAAAAACGATCGAAAGCTGCATCGCCAGTTTCGCCGCTTTTTTCTGATCGGAATTAGCTACGATGTTGAGGCCGAGGCTTAAAAATAGACCAGCTACCAAAGCCGTGGCTGAAGTCACAAACGGAAAAAGGCAAAGTATTGCGCCGCCCCAAATGATGACTGTATTTTTCACGCTTCGTTATTTCGCTTTGGCCAAAGCGTACTCGAGATCGGCCTTTATGTCGTCTAACGCCTCAATGCCCACACTTAAGCGCACCAGCGTATCCGAAATTCCCAACGACGCCCGAGTCTCGCTGGGCAACGACGCATGAGTCATGATGGCCGGGTGTTCAATCAGCGACTCCACCCCGCCCAAGCTCTCAGCGCAAGCAAACAGGCGCACGTTTTCAAGCATTCGCCGCGCATTGGCCAATCCGCCCTTTAAGAAAAAAGTGATCATGCCGCCGCTGCCCGACATTTGCTTTTTAGCCACTCCGTAATTTGGGTGCGACGTCAGACCGGGATAAATCACTTTCTCAACTTGAGGGTGTTTTTCCAGCCACTCCGCGAGCTCCGAAGCGCTCTCCTGATGCCGTTTCATGCGCAGGGCCAGAGTCTTAATTCCTCGCAACGTTAAGAAGGCGTCGAAAGGGCTCGCCACTCCACCCGCCGACTTCTGAATGTGATAAATGCGCTCGCTCAACTCAAGGTTATTGGTCATTAAGGCGCCGCCGATCACATCGCTATGGCCGTTAATGTACTTCGTGGTGGAGTGCAAAACTACATCGGCACCAAGCTTAAGTGGTTGCTGAAAGTAAGGCGTCGCAAAAGTGTTATCGACGATAACCAGCGGGCGCGGATTCTGTTTAGCGGCCCAGTCCACGACGCGCTGAATGTCGATCACCTTAAGCAACGGGTTGGTGGGGGTCTCGATCCAGATCATTTTAGTGTTGGGCTTGGCGAAATCGGCCGGACTACTTTTAGATAGGTCACCAAAAGTGACCTGCATTCCGTGTTGAGCCCAAACCGTGCGGAAGAGTCTACTGGAGCCGCCGTAAACATCGTCGACCGAAACTAAATGGTCACCGGTTTTTAGCAAATGCAACAAGGTATCCGAGGCGGCACAGCCCGACGAAAAGGCAAACCCGTACTT
This sequence comes from Pseudomonadota bacterium, assembly GCA_043718025.1. GTDB lineage: Bacteria > Bdellovibrionota > FAC87 > UBA2466 > UBA2466 > JBGSST01. Next base: position 107,421 of record JAYSWN010000068.1, on the reverse strand, counting down.
GGCACCTTCGAGCGCAGCCAAACTCTGTTCGAGCGCGCTACGCGTAGGGTTTCCGGCTCGCGAATAATCGTAGCCTTGGTGCTCACCCGGCGATTTCTGCACGTAGGTGCTGGTGGCGTAAATGGGCGTCATGATGGCGCCGGTGGACGGGTCGGGTTTTACTCCAGCATGCACGGCCATGGTTTCGAATTTCCAATTTTTATTTGGAACATCATTTACATTTTCCGACACGATCACACTCCTGATTACCCGCTCTCACCACCAAGCCATTTTAAGCAAGGCAGCAAAGGTAATACCCACGGTTTGACGGACTACCTAAAGTTAAGTAACGACTAGGCTTTTAGGTGTCAAATGACGCATCTGCCCATTTCCAAAGCATTGCTAAGTGTTTCCGATAAGGCTCAGCTTGAAAAGCTTTGTCAGCAGTTGGTTGAAAGAAAGGTCGGCCTGTACGCTACCGGCGGCACCGCCAAGTTTTTAGACTCCTGCGGTTACACCATCACGGAAGTCGAATCCGTTACCCAGTTTCCTGAAATGCTCGACGGTCGGGTAAAAACCCTTCACCCCCGCGTTTTCGGCGGCATTCTTGCCCGCCGCGATGAAGCCAAGGACATGGAAGAGTGCAAGCGCTACGAGCTTCCCCTCTTTGATTTAGTGGTAGTGAACCTCTACCCTTTTTGGGATCATTTGAACGAACCCACCCAAAAGCAGGCCAGCTTTGTGGATATCGGCGGGCCATCCCTTATTCGCGCGGCCTCCAAAAATCATAAATCGGTCACGGTGCTTTCCGACCCCGCCGATTACGATGAATTTTTGAAAGAGTTCGCGGCCTTTGGCGGCACCTCGCTTGAGCTTCGCAAGCGGATGGCGGCGCGAACTTTTCGCCGTACTTCAGACTACGACGGCATGATCGCGTCGGCGTGGCTTAACGAGAATAAATCCGCGCCGATTGAAATCCCCGAGAAACTGGCCCTCACGCCCCACGAAAATTTGCGCTACGGCGAAAACCCTCACCAAACCGCGGTTTATGTGCGCACTCCTCAAGCCAACTGGAAAGTGCTGCAAGGCAAAGAGCTTTCGTACAACAACTTGCTCGACGCCGAAGCGGCCGTGCGTTTAGCCGCCGAATTTATTAACCCGGCCGTTGCGATCATCAAACACAACTCGCCGTGTGGTGTGGCGACTGGGTCCGATAAAGAACCACTGCTTAAAGTCTTTGAGAAAGCTTGGGAGTCTGACTCTAAGTCGGCCTTCGGTGGCATCATTGCGGTGAACCGCGAAATAGACGGACCGACCGCCCAAGCCATTTCCCAATATTTTGTGGAAGTGATCGTAGCGCCCAAATTTAGCGAGGCGGCTCTCCACTCGCTGGCGGCCAAAAAGAATTTGCGTCTCATCGAGTGGCCCACCCCGGCGTCAGGCACCTTCGAAGTGCGTCCAAGTCTCGGCGGCTGGCTCGCTCAGACCACCGACAACCGCTCTGACTTGGGCGACTTAAAGACGGTTACTCGAAAACCACTTTTGGGTAACGCTCAACACGACTTAGAATTTGCCTGGAAAGTGGTAAAGCACGCCAAGTCTAACGCCATCGTTATCGTAAAAGATGGCGTTACGATTGGCATTGGATCTGGCCAAACCAGCCGAGTCGACGCCATGGAGTCGGCTATTTATAAGGCCAAAGCGAGCGGCAAAATTAAAGGTGCCGTCGTCGCCTCCGACGCTTTCTTCCCCTTCCGCGACAACATCGACGCGATGAAGGGCCTGGGAATCTCCGCCATTGTGCAGCCCGGCGGGTCACAACGCGACGCTGAAGTGATCGCCGCCTGTGATGAAAATGAAATGGCCATGGTCTTTACCGGCCACCGCCATTTTCGCCACTAACCCCACGCTGCCGCAGAGCGTCTATGAATTGCGCTTCGACTATCATCGAACCCATCTAACTTGCCGATAGAACTAGATAAGGATTGCGCTAATGAGGTTAAGCTCACCGTTTAAACAGACGATTCCATTGCTTTGCCTGATCCTCGCCCTATTTTCCACATTGGTTCTTGGAGAACCCTCGTTGGCAGATAAAAAGGGGCGTTACGAAATGGCGATGGAAGTAGAGCTATCGGCAATTCAGCTAAAGCCGCTGCTGCCCCTATTTGATTGGGGTTGGGTAGAGAACGAAATTGAAAAAAACCCGAAGGCATTGCCCCGTGCGTTAGCGAGAAAATACGTCCGCTGGAAAAGCCAACCGCTCAACCAACGAGATCCCAAAATCCAGGCAGAAGTTGTAATCGCTCTCGCCTCGGCATACGGGCAGCCTCCTCTACGCCATGATCTCAATGGGGACGACGCAGCCACTCTCGAAGGCATGATTTGGCACCGCGACAATGGCAAAATGGAAATCAAATTTAACGGTAGCACCAATGATCCTGCGGCGTACCTGAAACGAATCACCCACTTTGCGAAAATGGCTGGCATCGAAGCAGCGCTGAATGCCCCGATCGCCGCCAAAGGCCAACCAGTGAGTTACCATTTTCACATCAGCCGCACCGACGGCACTGACCTCACGGCCAAGGTCACCGCTTACAATCGTTTGATGCTGATGCGCCTCATCGACAAAAATGCGGCTCGCGATCTCTTCTTCGGTCGCCGAACTTCAAAATATAGCGAGGAACTCTACTCCCGTGGGCTGGTTCGTATGATCGCCAAAGATCATTTTGAGCTACGTCGGCATGTCGAAGCTCCACCAGAAGAGTTAACCGAGCTGATTCGCTGGCTCCACATGCCAGACGAACTAGCGGTTGTCGAGATGGAGAAAGAGACGCAGCGGCTCTTAACTAAAAAAAACCTCGCGCGTCTGATTCGCCATAGAGTAAGCACCGCAGTAATCATCGTAGGAAGCGTTGCTCACGTTTCAGGGCAGGCGGGACCCCAACTGACCGATCCGAATTTGAGACGCGTCTACAGCGAACTTACCCGTCGCCCAATCTATGGTCCCGAGTTGGTTGCGGTACTTGAAGGTCTCCACACTCATGAAAAAAAGAAGGTCCCTTTCGCCAGAGAACTGCTGATCGAAATATCGAATAGTTTTCAAACTACCTTGGACGAGAAAACGCTGAGTGAACTGGTAAATCACTTTGATGCCAGCGAAGTGCGCCGCGCCCTGAATCTCTCTAACCAGTATTCCACCGCGACGTCTATCGATAGTTCACACCCTAAAGTGGCATCGGCCGTGATGGCCAATAAGAGTTCAAACTCCCCATTTGGCTATTTGCGTCTCCTCATCCATTACGCCGACGGCAATCCAATTTTGGAGAAGGAGATGCTAAATCTGATCGGGGATAAAAAAACGCCCCTCCCTCTGCGCGCCGCGGCTCTGCATAACGCCCCGTCTTCGGTCGTTGCCTCACCGAGATGGTGGCCAATCCTCCGCCAGATGCACCTCTCCTCGGATGCCACGGTGAGAAAGGCGGCTGAATACCACGTCGCCAATTTCAGCGCACGCTATGATGAAACGAAATTAGCCGCTCTCCGAAATGAGGTCAGCGCGCTCTATCCCGTGGCCGGAGGCGAGCCGTCCACGCACACTTGCCCCGCCGATCTTTCTCGACTGAAACCGCCAATAGTGGCACCCGAAAACCCAGGATAACTCGCCGCGCCAGCCGGTTAAATCTTTTCGCCGTTCCAACCGAAAAGTAAATTGAGAGACCCTTATTTTTTATGACCAATTCACTTAAAGAATGGCTGGTGCGAACACGCGAAGGAGAAGTCCTTGGCCCCTATTCGCAACGCGAGCTATGGGATGAGCTGCAAAAAAAAGCCTTTTCCCTCGATGACGAGATTGCCCCCACGCAGGGGCAATGGATCTCGGCTCAGGCACTTGGCTATCGCGACGCCGATGAATTTACTCGCACCAGCACCCGCAGCCAGCATTTCACCCGCACGTCGTCCCAAGGCCCCAATGAGAACAACAAGGAGGATGACCATGGAGTGACCTCGGCTCACGCCATTCCTCCTCAGAGTCGCGCAGAAGACCTCACCCCGACTCCTGATTTTGAATCGCGGCCGCCGCATCCCCAAATGTCACACCCCATGAATCAGCCGGCGCCGCACGCCCGCACGAAACATCAGCCTCACCCGGCACCACGAAGAAATGGCAGCAAAATAGCGCCGCTAATCACGCTTCTTTTTCTGTTCGCAATCGCCGCGGCGGTAATCAGTCAAATGCGCAATAATCCGGGTCAGTCAAAAGCGCGCAATCAAGTTTTGGGCCCGGTAACCTCGAGCGGCAGCTCGCCGATGTTAAAAAACGTGTACGATCTGATTGAGCGCGGGGAAACCAAATCCGCCTTGGCCGAGCTCACCCGTTTCCACGAAAAGAATACTGATAAGCGTGATCTGGAATATCTGGTCCCTTATTCGGCATTACTCATTATGGAAAGTGATTCTCCCCAACGCGCCAGAAAATTTTTAGAGCAAGTGCTTACCTCTTCTTCGACTCCACCGGCCGTAAAAGCCCAGGCTCACCACTGGATGGGGTATTTGTTGCTCGCCCTAGCCGAGGGCGACATGGGCGAAAGTCATTTTTTAGATTCACTACAAATCAACACTAAAGAAGTGGCTTCCCGTTTCGAATTGGGCCGCTCATATCTATTGCAGTCGAAGTACTCCCAGGCGCTTGACTACTTTCAATTGGCGGAACTTGAGCGACCTGACCTGTGGCTCATCCATTTATTCAAAGGGCGGGCAAAGTTAGAACTGGGCCACTACGCCGAGGCAAAAGCCTCTTTTCAAAAAGCGATACTTGCCTCTCCCGATCGCTGGGTGAGCTACCTCTACTACGCGGTAGTGCTGGCCGATCACGGCGAAAAAGAGTTGGCGCAGGCCACCATTAAAAAAATGCTCACCCGCGATCCCCTGTTCGAAGTGAACAGTCCGGCGCCTTGGGGTTTCTACCGTGAAAAGACCGATTACGAAGACTATTTAAAAGGTTTCACCAAGGTGATGGGCGACTCACTCAGCGAAGAAAAAGAATTGGGTAAGCTCTATCTCAACTATCTTAATCATGGACCACAAGGCCCGGAAGGGCCCAAACTCGAAGCCGTCGCCGTCTCCAGTGGCACCATGGCCAAGGTGCTAGCCCTCAAAGTGGTGCTGGCCCGGGAGGCATCGCTTGAAGAGTTAAAGGTGGCCACTGGCCGGTTGCCCAATATACTTTCTGAGTTTGGCTATTACGCCTACATCTTGCGCGGCGAAGCCCGCTTGCGTATGGGACAAATCACCGATGCCCACGCCGATTTTAAAAAATCAGCCGAATTAGAGCCCACTTCGGCGTTGGCCCATTTCAGTCTCGCCGTGGTCAACAAACGATTGCACCGTACTGACGAAGCCCAAGGCGAAATTCGCAATGTCTTAACCCGGCACCCCACTTACATCCCCGCTATCGTTCTTTCGCGCACGTTCTAGAAATGCCGAATTAACAACCCGTTAGTTTCAGCTATAGCGCAAGCTACAGAAGCATTTCGCCACGGTCCGAGGGTTGCGCTTGAATCCTCCGCCAAGCACCATTAGTTTACGCCCATGCCTAAAGTCTTGGTTATGGGAAGCGGCGGTCGAGAGCACGCGCTAGCGTGGCGTTTGGCCCGCGACATCAAAAAAGAAAACGTTTACCTCTACCCCGGCAACGCGGGAATTGAGCGCAGTGGCTTTCCCGTTCTGCCCGCTGAGGCTAGAGATCGCGACGTTTTAGCCAAGCTGATCAGCGAAAGAAAAATCGATCTCGTCGTCATTGGACCAGAGCTTCTCTTAGACGACGGCTACTCCGATTTTTTACGGTCCAAGGGCTTCGATGTTTGTGCCCCTAGTAAATTCGCCGCGCAGCTGGAGACCAGCAAAGTTTTCGCCAAAGAATTTTTAAGCCGGCACAATGTGCCCACCGCTAAATTTCAGGTGGCGCGCAGTCCGGAAGCTCTCGAAGCCATCCTCAACACCGTCGCCTACCCTACCGTGCTAAAACTCGACGGCTTGGCGGCCGGAAAGGGGGTCGTGCTTCCGCAAAACAGAGCCGAGGCACTTGAGTTTTCGAACCGCGTTTGGCAACAACACGAATTCGGCCCGGGCCCCCAGGCCATCGTGGTTGAAGACTGTTTGCCCGGCACCGAGATCTCGTGGATCGGCCTCTGCGACGGTAAAAAATTTATTCCCCTACCTTCCGGCACCGATTATAAACGCGCGCACGATGGCAACGCCGGGCCAAATACCGGGGGCATGGGAGTGATCTCTCCCTCTCCTTACGAAACACCGGAGCTTGCGACAAAGATTAGAAAAACAATCGTTCGGCCCGTGCTTAATGGCTTTGAACAAGAAAACTTTGATTATCGAGGTGCGCTCTACATTGGAATTATGATTTCGCCGGCAGGGGACCCGTACGTTCTCGAATTCAACACTCGATTCGGGGATCCGGAAACCCAAGCCACATTGCCGCGTGTGCTGGGCAATTTCTTTGAAATTTTACAGAGCGTGGCGAGGGGCGACGCCCCCCCTTCTATTGCGTTCGACCCCATGCATACCGTTTACGTCGTGGCCGCTAGCCAAGGTTACCCGGGCCACTTCGAAAAAGGCAAAGAGATCACCGATTCGGGAACCGATAGCGAAGAGGCCTGGTTATTTTATTCCGGCGCGTCAAAGAAGGGTGAAACCCTCATAACCTCGGGCGGCCGGGTGCTCGGCGCTTGTGGGCGCGGCAAAGATCGTGCCCAAGCGCGACTTTTTGCGTACCAACGACTTGAAAAAGTGACATTCGAGGGGCGCTTCTTTAGAACGGATGTAGGAAATATATAGGTACATCATATGTCGCAGTTTCGCCCTTTTACCGGCACTCATTTTGAGCCCCTGTCGCTTACCCTCTCGGACGTCATCACTCCGCCTTACGACGTGATCAGCCCGGAAATGTTAGAAATCTTTCGCAATCGCAGCCCTTACAATTTTGTTCATGTGGATGTTCCCACCACCGATGATGCCGGCTATCAACATAGCGCGGAACTACTTAAGGCCTGGAAAATTGACCACGTAGTAAAGCGTTCATCTGTTTCCAGCTTCTATCTGTATCAGCAAAGCTACCCGTGGAACGGAGCTCCGCGCCGTCGCAGCACCCTTTTTGGTTTGGGCGCTCTGGCCGAGTACGCCGAAAAAGCGATCCTCCCGCACGAAAATACTTTTGGAAAATACAAAGAAGACCGTCTTCGGCTTACGAAAGAGACGCAATCGAATTTAAGCCCCATCTTCGGCATGGTGAAAGACAAAGAAAATCATTTGTCGTCCATCTACGAAAAAGTCGCCTCTACCGCTCCGCTCTTTGAGAGCAAGACCGACGATGGCATTACCCACGCCATTTGGCAGGTGCCGGCGATTTTCTCGGACGATATCACCCACTTCTTTTCGTCGCGTTCGATCTATCTAGTTGACGGTCATCACCGCTACGAAAGCGCACTGCAACTGGCGCGCGAGACGGGCTCGCTGGGTAATCTCGATAAGCCAGAAGCCTGGACCATGTTCGCCATCGCCAACGCTTCAGATCCGGCGTTATTGGTACTGCCCACGCACCGCTATGTGTCGGGGCTAAATGCCGAGTCACTTTCGCTCACCTTACTTGAGCCATTTTTTGATCTCCACCGGGTGTCTCCGGGCGAGATGAAAAAGTTTTTGTCTAAGCCCCTTCCGGTGGCGGCATTTGGCCTCTATTTCTTAGGCGATCTCTATTTGGCCACGCCAAAACGTGGCTTGCCTGAAGAGGCTGAATGGGGTCCAGCGCTCACTCAGGTTTCGGTCACTTGGTCCGATCGTAAATTGCTTCCGCTCCTGGGAGTCAACGACGAAAACCGCCGCGAACACGTCACCTACGGCAAAGACATTGATCCGCTGTGGGAAAAACGGGCCAAGGCGCAAGCAATTATTTTTCATGCTCCGCCCAAAGTAGAACACGTTCTGGCCGTAGCCGATGAGGGCAAATGCATGCCCCAAAAATCAACTTTCTTTTTCCCGAAGCTGGCTTCAGGTGTTTTGTGGCGCGAGTTCTAAAAACCGTGTCCGGCTTTCGAGGGCTACCTCAAACTCATTTTTTCGCCCAACAGACTTCACGTTGTTTTTCATCCCGTTCGTAAAGCACGCATACTTTGCCGCGGTTGTAGCCATCGACCAGCTCTTGAAACATCGTCTGGTCTTTAACTCCATTTATACTAATCAAAAGATCGCCCGACTTAATGCCAAACGTCTCCAGCCCGCCTTCCCATTTTTGGGCCGTATCTTCGCGCAATACTATTCTTGCATCCGCAATGTCGGGTCGGTGTCGCACCCACGTGGGCCAAACATTCAGTAGGGCCGGGCTCACTAAATAGTGGTCGACGAGAATTCCGATAAAAAAAGAAAGGGCAATCGCAGCCGCTAACTTCACCGTCACGCCTGAGTCTCCTCAATTAGAATCAATTCGGCGCCAAGGGTTACGTTCTGACCTACTTTGACCAGAACCTTTTGAACCTTCCCTGCGTGCGGCGCCCGAATGGAATGTTCGAGCTTCATGGCTTCGAGAACGGCGAGCAACCGCCCTTCTTCAACCACGTCTCCATTTCCAACTAAAACTTTTGAAACTTTACCGGGCATGGGGCTTCTCACCTGCCCCTTTTTCCGCCGCGATGAATGAGCCGCCGACACTTCGGCAAGCGAAAAACTACGCACAGAATCAGGCGAAGCAAGCGAAATACGGCTTCCTACCACCGCGAAGGTAACCGGCCGGCTCTTCCCGCCCCACTCCCAAACCACCCGGTTGTCTTTTTCAAAAAGGATTCTTCCTTTGCCTTCTTTGCCATCAATCGCAAACTCCCACTCAAGTGTCGCATAACTTTTATATCGTATTCGCGTGGCGGTCTTAGCGCCCTCTTCCTGCCAATCAACGAACGCCCACGCCTTCCGGTTGTTACGAAACCCAGGCGGCGCGCAGCCTAATCCTTCTTGGCGCTGGCGTAAAAATATCGCGGTAGCCGCGGCCAACGTTCCCAATTCAACATTCGAGCGATCCGCCTGTTTTTTCACAAAAACATTTTCAACGTACGAAATATCAAATTCACCTTTTGTTACTGGTTCGTCCTTCGCGAGTTTTAGTAAAAAGTCACGGTTGGTGGTGATGCCCAAGATTGAAGTCCCCTCGAGCGCCTGGATCAACTTGGCCACTGCCTCCGCGCGGGTTTCGCCCCAAGCAATAATTTTGGCCAGTAGCGAGTCGTACTCCATGGGAATTTCGTCCCCGGTCTGAAAGCCCGTCTCGATTCTCACATTGTCCATGCAGGGGAACTCAACCAACAACAGTTTGCCAGTCGACGGGCGAAACCCTTCGCTCGGATCTTCCGCACAGAGACGTACCTCGATGGCACTACCGAGTGATCTCACTTGCTCTTGGGTAAAAGGAAGCGATTTGCCCTCGGCCACCGCAATTTGTAGCTTTACCAAATCAGTACCCGTCACCATTTCGGTTACCGGATGTTCTACCTGCAAACGAGTATTCATCTCCAAAAAGAAAAAGGTTTCGTCGTCTCCCACCAAAAACTCAAGCGTACCGGCATTATGGTAGCCCACTGATTTGGCTAAGGTCACCGCTGCGGTGAGTAGTGCCGATCTGCCTTTTGCGGAGAGTTTTGGCGCCGGACTTTCTTCCCAAACTTTCTGGCGACGCCGTTGCAGAGAACATTCCCGTTCCCCTAAGGCCACTACATTGCCGTGAGTGTCCCCAATCACTTGCACTTCAATGTGGCGCGCCCGGTCCAGACACTTTTCCAAAAGCACTTCGCCACGTCCAAAGCCACTCTGCGCCTCGGCCTGCGCCGACTCAATCGCCGAATCCAATTCATCGGCCTGATTCACTTTTCGAATTCCCCGGCCACCGCCGCCGGCTACGGCTTTCACTAAGACGGGATACCCAATTTTATCCGCGGCCTGTTTCCATTCCTTCGCGGTAGCGTCAGCCTTAGAAAATCCCGGGGGAACTGGAACATTAGCCTTCTCGGCCTGGGCTCTGGCCCTTGATTTGTCACCCAGCGCTTCCATCGCTTTTGCCGTCGGGCCAATAAAGATCAGACCGGCCTTTTCCACTTCGGCGGCGAACAATGAATTTTCCGACAAAAAACCATAACCAGGATGTATCGCATCGCAACCAGTCGCTTTTGCGGCGCCAATCACTTTAGCCACGTTGAGATAGGACTCTGCAGAAACGGCAGCCCCTAAACACACTGCCTCATCTGCTTGCGCGACCGCCATCGATCTTTTATCCGCCTCGGAATAACCAACTACCGCGGCTTTTCCTAACTCGTGACAGGCCCGAATAATTCGGCACGCCACTTCACCGCGATTAGCCACGAATACTTTTCTAATTTCTCTTGTTTTCAATGGCGTACCACTCCCCACGCCATGGTTCCTTCGAACCCAGCTTCGTTAACCAGCGACAAGCAAATTCCCAAAACATTTCTCGTGTCGCGCGGATCTAAAATACCGTCGTCCCAAAGCCGGGCGGTGGCGTAAAAGGCGTCTGATTGCGATTCAATTTTAGCTTCGGTCTCTTTTGCCGCGGCGGCCAAGGCAGCTTCATCGACCGGCCGCCCTTCGCGCTCTGCAGACTCCCGCTTGATGAGCGACATCACGCCACCTAACTCTGCACCACCCATCACCGCGATCCGGTGATTCGGCCAACTGAAGAGAAACCGCGGTTCATACGCACGCCCACACATCGCATAATTCCCGGCGCCGTAACTTGAGCCCATCATTATGGTGATGGCCGGAACTTTGGAATTAGAAACCGCCGCCACAAGTTTCGAACCGTAGCGAATAATACCCGTCTCTTCGTAACTCTTGCCCACCATAAAGCCTGTAGTGTTTTGAAAGAATAAAATCGGCGTGTTGCTCTGGTTACAAAGCGCTATGAAATGGGCCCCTTTTGCGGCGGATTGAGCGTCTAACACCCCATTATTGGCTAAAAAACCCACCGAAAAACCATGGATTCTGGCCCATCCAGTGACCAAACTGGGCCCATATAGCGGTTTAAATTCAAAAAAACTTCCCGCATCCACGATGCGCGCTAAGATTTCTCTCGCCTCAAAAGGGATCCGTTTATTCGCCGAAGGAATCTCCAAAAGCTCTTCCGGATTTTTTTCCGGGTCTACCGAGGCTCGATCCGCTTTCTGCACTCCTACTCTTCTAATGTGCCCAGCAATCTCGCGTGCCATCCCGAGGGCCTGCTCTTCATCATCGGCCAAAAAATCACCAAGCCCCGACTTTGTCGCGTGCATCTCGGCCCCCCCCAGACTCTCTTCGTCCATCACTTCACCGGTAGCCATTCGCACTAGGGGCGGCCCCCCCAAAAATACGTGGGCTTTGTCTCGCACTAAAATTACGTAGTCGGACATTCCCGGAAGGTATGCCCCTCCGGCCGTCGACGTCCCAAACACCACCGCCACCGTCGGTAAACGCATTTTTGACCGCCGCGCCAAATCCCGAAACTCTCGTCCGGTCGGCACAAAAGTTTCTCCCTGCGTCGGCAATTCCAAACCGGCCGACTCTACTAAATACATAACCGGCAAATGATTCTCCATCGCCACGACGGCTAAGCGTGACAGCTTCTGCACGCCCACGCGGCTAATGGCTCCGGCTTTCACGGTGCATTCGTTGGCGACGATAAGCCACGGTGATCCGGCCACCAGACCGACGCCACCAATAACGCCAGCACCGGTCAGCTCGCCCGCCATTTCATGGCCCGCGAGCGGCATCAACTCCAAAAAGTATGAGCCGGGATCCAGGAGTCGATCGATCCGTTCGCGCGGCAATAGCTTTCCGCGCTTCACATGGCGGTCGTTATATTTTTCTCCTCCGCCCAAATTCGCCAACTGAAGGGCCCCATCAAGACGGGCCAGTAACGTGTCCATGGCCTGACGATTAAGAATGCGGGGGTCGGTCTCCTTAATTTCCTTTGCCGAGTCTTTGCTGCTCATCCGATCTCCTCAACTTTGGCGGCCCAATTGGGTTTGCGCTTTTCAAAAAAGGCGGAAATGCCTTCTTGTCCGGTGGGTGAGATTCTTGCCGCGGCAATCGTCTCCACCCCAATTTCACACTGCGCTTGCCACCAGGCCGAGTCTCGCTCCAATAGCAGACGGTGGTTTTTCTTAAACGCTCGTTGTACGTTTGGCTCTCCGGCCAAGATCGAATTGATTTCGTGCAAGAGCGCTTCGTCCTGCTTGTCTTCGTCCACCACTCGGGCCACCAGACCAGCGTGCCGAGCGTCCTCCCCCCCAAAAACGGTGGCTCCTAAAACAAAGCGATGCAAGTGACCGGGGTGAATCTTAAGGTGGAGAAATGGCAAGATCACCGCCGCAACCAAGCCCACTTTCACTTCGCTTAGACAAAACTTACTGTTTTCAGTCGCCAAAACGATATCGCAGCAAGCCGCTAGGCCCACCGCCCCACCGTAGGCCGCCCCCTGAACCAACGCCAATGTGGGCGTTTCCAAGTCGTAAAGACTTCGAAATAGAGCGGAAAGCTCTGAGGCCTCCTTGCGGTTTTGCTCCAAACCTAACGATTTAGACTGTCGCATCCACTCCAGATCGGCGCCGGCGCAAAAATTTTTGCCCACCCCACGTAGCACCAAAAGGCGGCACCTTAAGCCCATTTCTTTTATAGTTTTAATAGCTTGCCCCATCTCGCGGATCATTTCTCCATCCAATGCGTTGGAGACATCGGGACGGTTCAAAGAAAGGTAGGCGACCTCTCCGGCAGAGGCTGCTAGTTTCCGGACTTGGAGAATGATCTTTGATGACAAGTTTAACCCCGCAAAACCCGAGGGTAACTGCCCTTGGTTGCGACTTCAAAAAAAATCCTAACCGGAACTCATTTAATCATTCATTTTCTTGAATTAATTAACACTCTGGGGCAGAGTACCCCGCAATCATGGACAATAGAAAACTCATCTTGGCCTTCTATATGGTCTGTAGCGCGGTGCTATGGTTCTTATCCCGCTCGTTCATCGAGTGGACGTACCACACGTTCTACGCCATCCGCCGTTATGCCGCCGTAGGCGTGCTGAGGGAAATGCTTCCCGTAGTCTTGGGAATTGCCCTCTTTACGATTTTGCTTCGACACCCCAGGGCCAATACGGTCATGGATGAGGTCGTCAGTGAATTGAGAAAGGTGACCTGGCCAAGTAAAGATGACGTAATGAAATCCACTACGGTGGTGCTCATTTGCATTTTGATCGCCAGCTTTATTCTCGCCGGATTTGACCTCCTGTGGGGGCAAGTCATTGGTTATCTCTTAAACACGTAAGCGAGTCTGATTTATTTAAGGACCGAAGGTTAAGGAACAGTTTGGTGAGTACCCAAGAAAACAATCAGAATCCAGAGTCGGGCAAACCTGACGATCAAATCTCAACCGCCAAAGAGACTCCAGCGGCGGCCGAGGTAACGATCGCGACATCGCCTTCCGCCGAAGTGCAGACTATCGGCACCGCGGGCAATGATGAGAGCGTTCGTTGGTACGTTGTCCATACCTATAGCGGTTTTGAGCAAAAGGCTCGGTTAGCGCTAAAAGAGCGAGTCAAACAGCAGAAGGCCGAAAAGTTCTTCGCTGAAGTGCTAATACCATCAGAGAACGTAATTGAGTTGGTTCGCGGTGAAAAGAAGACCACCAGCCGCAAATTTTTTCCCGGCTACATGCTGGTGAAGATGATTTTGAACGACAACACCTGGCATTTGGTGAAAAGCACTCCCAAAATCACTGGATTTGTGGGAAATGCATTAACCCCTCCTCCGGTGCCGGAAGAAGAGGTTGCCCGCATCACGAACCAAATGACGCAGGGCACATTAAAACCCCGTCCCAAGGTTCAATTTGAGGAAGGCGAAAGCGTCCGTGTTATCGATGGGCCGTTCGTCAACTTTAATGGTGTCGTGGAAGAAGTTAAGCCTGATAAAGGCAAACTGCGCGTGATGGTCAGCATTTTCGGACGTTCTACTCCGGTCGAGCTCGATTTCGTGCAGGTTGAAAAGAATTAAAACGCTGGTTTTTTGAGGAGCAGAAATGAAAAAGTTAACCGCAATGGTGAAATTGCAAATACCGGGAGGCAAAGCCAATCCGTCTCCCCCAGTTGGTCCCGCGCTTGGCCAACATGGCGTAAACATCATGGAATTTTGTAAGGCTTTTAATGCCCGAACGCAAAATGCGGGCGGCATGGTAATTCCAGTCGTAATTAGCATCTTTGCAGATCGTTCATTTACGTTTATTACAAAGACCCCGCCGGTCTCTGAGCTCCTTAAAAAGGCAGCCAATATCGAAAAGGGCTCGGGCATTCCGAATAAGAATAAGGTGGGAACGGTAAACAAGGCCCAGATCGAAGAGATCGCCAAGACCAAGATGCCTGATTTGAACACCATTGATTTGAAATCGGCGATGAGCCAAGTGGCGGGCACTGCCCGTAGCATGGGTTTAGAAGTTTCTGGAATGTAATTAACGCTCAGGGAGACCTAACCAGTCGTTTGCACCTGATTGAGGTAAGTAGTGAAACACAAAGCAGGAAAAATCTACCGCGCCAACGCGGCAAAAGTAGAGTTGGGTAAAAAATATAGCCTCGACGACGCTCTTAACATCGTCGATTCATTCCAAAACCGTAAGTTTGATGAATCTATTGAAGTTTGCATCAACCTTGGCGTCGATCCCAAACAATCTGATCAGATGGTTCGCGGTGCAACCACCCTTCCAAATGGTCTGGGTAAGCCCGTACGTATCGTTTGTATTGTTCGCGGTGATGCCGAGCGAGAGGCTCGAGAAGCCGGGGCCGATCACGTTGGCAATGACGATTTGATGGAAAAAATTGCCGGTGGCTGGCTCGAGTTTGATCGCGTGTTAACCACGCCTGATAGCCTCAAAGACCTTACCAAGCTTGCAAAAACTTTGGGCCCCAAGGGCTTAATGCCGAACAAAAAAACGGGCACGGTTACCGCCGAAATCGGTAAAGCCGTCAGAGAACAAAAGCTCGGCAAGGTGGAATACAAGGTAGAAAAAGCCGGCGTGCTCCATGCCATCATCGGCAAAAAATCTTTTGGCCCCGAAAAACTCAAACAAAACTTCATGGTTTTCTTTGATGCCGTGCTTAAGGCCAAACCAACCACGTCTAAGGGTATCTACATTCGAAAGATCGCAATTGCCCCTACCATGGGCCCAGGAATTATTTTGGATTCCAGTGCGTTAGTTAACGCCGCTCAAGCAGTTTAATGCTGCTTGACGTAATAAAGAATTGAGGATTTAAATGGCAGTTTATATTTCGGGGAGTTTGCTTTGAACCGGGCACAAAAAGAGACGTTTGTCTCTGCATTTACGAATGGCATTTCAACGGCAGAGTCGTTTGCCCTTGTTTCCTTTAACAAGCTCACGGTTGACCAGATGACCCAATTTCGCCTTAGTTTGGCGAAACAAAATGTACGGGTCAAGGTCGTCAAAAATACACTCGCCAAGCGAGTTTTTGAAAAGACCCCATTTGCTGCCGTTGGCGAGCATTTGACCGGCCCCACAATGGTTGTCTACAGCAAAGGTGATGCCGTTCTTACGGCCAAGGCCGTAGCTGAATGGACCTCCAAAGAAGGTTTTAGTCTAAAGGTGAAGGCTGGCGCAGCAATGGGCCAGTTAATGAGCGAGAGCCAGTACCAGGCACTCTCGAAGCTCCCAGGAAGAAACGAATTGCTCGTCTCTTTCCTTTGGGCCCTCAAATCTTCGCCCACAAAGTTTCTTTATGCCCTCAAAGATGCTCCCCAACGCTTGGGATACGTATTGGGTGACTTGAAGGCTAAAAAAGAGAAAGAGTCCCAGTCTTAATTTTTAATTATTGAAGAAGAGAAGAAGGAGTATTCCATGCCAGTCACAGAGGATCAGGTATTTGAGTTTTTTGATGGTGCAAACCTGTTAACCATTTCCGAGTTCGTTAAGAAATTTGAAACTCGTTATGGCGTTAGCGCTGCCGCTCCAGTTTCGGTTGGAGTTGCCGCCGGTGCTGCTTCTGCAGCCCCCGTTGAAGAAAAAACTGCTTTTGACGTCGTATTGACGGATGGCGGCCCCCAAAAGGTGCAGGTCATTAAAGAGATCCGTGGGTTCACCACGCTCGGATTGAAAGAAGCTAAAGATCTCGTAGAAAGCGCGCCTAAGACCTTGAAAGAGGGCATTAGCAAGAAAGAAGCTGAAGAGATCAAGAAAAAGCTTGAAGCAGTAGGCGCCAAAGTCGAGTTGAAGTAATCTTCCCTCGATTTAGCCAATTTAGGTGGAGAACCAAAATATCAATTCCTTAAAAAACTGAGGGATCGATCTATCTTGGTTCTCCATATGTCTTTTTGTGTCTTAAAGTAATTTTTAGGCCGTTAGTTTTCTCGCAACGGCTGATCCTTGAAATGGGGTTATTGCATGTCGACGACCACACGCTTTTTTGACCAAAAGCGTTTTCGAAAAGAGTTCGGTAAATTTCCTCCCCGGATCGAGATTCCGGATCTCATTGAAGTCCAAAAAAAGTCGTACGAAAAATTTCTGCAGTCAGAAACGACTGCGCCTGAGCGGAGCAATACTGGCCTGCAAGGGGTGTTTAAGTCGGTTTTCCCCATTCATGACTTCAACAACACGGCTGCGCTTGAGTTTGAATCCTACACTCTAGAAACGCCGAAGTATGACGTGGATGAGTGTCGTAGCCGCGGCATGAGCTACGCCGCGCCCCTTAAAGTTACAGTTCGCCTAGAAGTTTGGGATGTCGACGAACAGACCCAGACCCGCTCCATTAAGGACGTAAAAGAGCAGGAGGTCTATTTGGGTGAAATTCCGCTCATGACCGACCGTGGCAGCTTCATCATCAATGGCACTGAGCGTGTTGTGGTGAGTCAGCTACACCGTTCGCCTGGCGTATTCTTTGACCACGATAAAGGCACCTCTCATAGCAGCGGAAAGTTGCTCTACTCTGCCCGCATTATCCCCTATCGCGGATCTTGGTTGGATTTCGAATTCGATCATAAAGACATCATTTATGTGCGGATCGACCGCCGCCGAAAACTGCATGTCACTGTGCTTCTAAAAGCGTTAGGCTTTTCGGTTGAAGAGCTGCTTTCCTATTTCTACGATCACGAGACCGTGTCGATTGGTAAGGGCGGTAAAATGCTCCTAACCTTCGAGCCTAAACTGTACGGTGGCCAAAGAGCCAACTTTGATTGGATGGATGAGAACGGAAAGGTCATCGTTGAGAAGAACAAAAAGTTCACTCAAAGCCTAATTAAGAAAATTGATGAAGCTAAGATCAAAAAATTTCCAATCGAACGGGAACAGCTGATTGGAAAATTCTGCGCCGTTGACGTTGTAGATTTAGAAACAGGCGAAGTTCTTCTTGAGTGCAACGAAGAAATCAATGACGATAAGCTAGACCTTCTTGCGGATCGTAAAATTGCCGAATTCAAAATTCTTTATACTGACCGAATTAACGTAGGCACTTACCTGCGCGACACTCTTACGCAAGATAAGATTTCTACCAAAGAAGAAGCCCTTATCGAAATTTACCGTCGGTTGCGTCCCGGGGATCCCCCAACGCTTGAAACCGCGCAAGTGCTTTTTGACGGCTTATTCTTCGACCCCACTAAATACGAATTGTCCCGTGTGGGGCGACTAAAGATCAATCATAAATTTGGTTTCACTACTCCTCTCGAACACACCACTTTGACTAAAGAAGACATTGTGGCGGTGGTGAAGTACCTCGTCGATTTGAAAAATGGCAAAGGCCAGATTGACGACATTGACCATTTAGGCAATCGCCGCGTTCGCGCGGTTGGTGAGCTCTTAGAAAATCAGTTCCGCATCGGCTTGGTTCGCATGGAACGCGCCATTCGTGAACGCATGAGCTTGCAAGACGTTGAAACGCTAATGCCGCATGATCTTATTAACGCCAAGCCGGTATCGGCAGTGGTTAAAGAGTTCTTCGGTAGCTCGCAACTTTCACAGTTTATGGATCAGACCAATCCGCTTTCAGAAGTGACGCATAAACGTCGTCTGAGCGCCCTCGGGCCCGGAGGTTTGACTCGTGAACGCGCTGGCTTTGAAGTCCGTGACGTACACTCTACCCATTACGGTCGTATCTGTCCGATTGAGACCCCTGAAGGTCCAAACATTGGTCTTATTTCGTCTCTCTCCACTTTTGGCCGGGTGAACGATTACGGTTTCATTGAAACCCCGTATCGAAAACTGGTGAACGGAGAAGTTTCTGAAGAGGTGGTGTTTTTCTCGGCCCTTGAGGAAGAAAACCACACGATTGCTCAGGCAACCGTTCCGGTTAAAGAAGGCCGCGTAATTCCGGACTTCGTTCCGGCGCGTCGCCAAGGTGAAACCATCTTGGCCCGTGGTGAAGATATCGATCTTCTCGACGTCTCGCCGAACCAGCTGGTGTCCATTGCCGCCTCGCTCATTCCGTTCCTCGAGAACGATGATGCGAACCGCGCGCTGATGGGCTCCAACATGCAGCGTCAAGCCGTACCATTAGTTCGTACTCACGCTCCGATTGTCGGAACGGGTATGGAAAAACTCGTGGCTCGCGACTCCGGGGTAACCGTAGTGGCCAAGAGTAACGGTATCATTGATTTCGTAGATGCCACCCGGATCGTGGTGCGCACCGAAGGCCAGACCACTAAGGGTCCAGGCGTCGATATCTACAATTTAATTAAGTATCGTCGTTCGAACCAGAACACCTGCGTTAATCAGAAGCCTATCGTTAAGATGGGTGAGCGGGTGGAAAAAGGTCAGGTTCTTGCCGATGGTCCCGCAACGGACATGGGCGAATTGGCCTTGGGCCAAAACATCCTCGTGGCATTCATGCCGTGGGGTGGTTACAACTTTGAGGATTCGATCCTAATCAGCGAAGAGCTGGTAGAGAAAGACACCTTCACCTCCATTCACATTGAAGAGTTTGAATGCGTAGCCCGAGATACCAAACTCGGTAAAGAAGAGGTCACCCGCGACATTCCGAACGTCAGCGAAGAACAGCTGATGAATTTGGATAGCTCAGGAATAGTGCGCATCGGCGCTGAAGTGAAACCTGGCGATATTCTCGTCGGAAAGATCACTCCAAAAGGTGAGACTCAGCTCTCTCCTGAGGAGAAGCTTCTTCGCGCTATTTTCGGGGAAAAAGCAGGCGACGTTAAAGATACGTCCCTACGTGTTTCGCCGGGTATCGTCGGAACGGTTATTGGTGCTCAAGTTTTCTCGCGCGAAGGCGCAGACAAAGATGAGCGTACCGCTCGCTTGGTCGAAGACGAAGAGACCCGTATTCGCAAAGACGAGGGCACTGAAGTTAGAATTCTTCAGGAAGCCGCTAAGAAAAAGGTCTCCGCGCTCATCGTTGGCCAGACCACCACGGGTAAGCTACTGGACTCTTCGGGTGAAAACCAATTGTTGAAAAAGGGTCAAGAGATCACTGAGGCGGAATATGAATCCGTACACTATGATCTACTCCGCCATATTCCATTGTCCTCGGACGCGGAATATCAAGTGGGGACAACCCTTTCTGCCGTTGACGCTCAGATTCAGACCATTCGCACTATCTTTGACGAGAAAGTGAAAAAACTGAAAAAGGGTGATGAGCTACCTCCCGGCGTCATCAAGATGGTTAAGGTCTATGTTGCGATCAAACGCCGCATTGCGGTGGGCGATAAGATGGCTGGTCGTCACGGAAACAAAGGGGTTATTTCCCGCGTTCTTCCGATGGAAGACATGCCGTACATGGAAGATGGCTCCCCTGTTCAAATCGTGTTGAACCCCCTCGGCGTTCCTTCGCGTATGAACGTCGGACAGATCTTGGAATCGCATCTTGGCCGCGCTGGCTTTGAAGTTGGTCGTCAAATGACCGAGGCTCTGCGCGCTTGGAACGAAACCAACGCCAAATCTATTCGCGAAATGTTGAAACGAATTTTCACTTCGAAAAATCTTTCGGCTGAGTTGGATGGCTTGAGCATCGACGCCTTGAAAACGATTGCCTTGCGCTTGAAGCGTGGCTTGCACATGGCAAGTCCAGTATTTGATAGCGCCAAGGAACTCGAAATCGAAGCGGCGCTGAGTGCGGTTGGTTTGAACACCAACGGACAGCAGATCTTATTCGACGGCCGTAGCGGTGAACCTTTCAAACATGATGTCACCGTAGGGGTGATGTATGTTTTGAAACTCCATCATTTGGTCGATGAAAAGATTCATGCTCGAAGCATTGGCCCCTATTCTTTAGTCACGCAGCAACCGCTGGGTGGTAAAGCGCAGTTCGGTGGTCAGCGACTTGGAGAGATGGAAGTTTGGGCGCTTGAAGCTTATGGCGCCGCTTACTGCTTGCAAGAGCTGCTCACGGTGAAGTCAGACGATGTCGCCGGGCGTATCCGAATGTTTGAAACCATTGTTAAGGGTGAGAATGTGCTCGAGCCAGGCTTACCCGAGTCGTTTAACGTCTTAGTAAAAGAACTTCAGAGCTTGGGCCTCGATATCGAGCTTATGGAGGACGGAGCACTATGAAAGACCTCTTAAACTTTTTCGATAAACCGAAGGATCCACTTTCTTTTAAAGCGGTAAAAATTTCTTTGGCTAGCCCAGAGAAGATCCGCTCATGGTCCTACGGCGAAGTGAAAAAGCCGGAAACTATCAACTACAGAACCTTCAAACCGGAACGAGATGGGCTTTTTTGCGCCAAAATCTTCGGACCTGTAAAAGACTACGAATGCATCTGCGGAAAATATAAACGCATGAAGCATCGAGGCGTGGTTTGCGAAAAGTGTGGGGTTGAGGTTATCCAATCCAAGGTTCGCCGCGAGCGGTTGGGCCACATTGAATTGGCAACTCCAGTTGCTCACATTTGGTTCTTGCGATCACTTCCAAGCCGAATCGGCGCGATGCTCGATATCAGCCTGAAGAACTTAGAACGAGTTCTTTACTGTGAAGCATACGTTGTAATGGACCCGGGCAAATCCACTCTCCTGAAAAAGGGCGAAGTCCTTTCTGAGGATGAACACACGGCCGCTCGAAAAGAATATAAACAAGATTTCAAAGCCGCGATGGGTGCCGAAGCCGTTCGCGACATGTTGAAAGAGATCGACGTTGAAGTGTTGGCCCGCGACATTCGTGCCGCATTGGCAAAGACTTCTAGCGAGACGATCCAAAAGGCGTTGGCCAAGCGCTTAAAGGTGGTTGAAGCCTTTAAGAACTCGGGAAACCGCCCAGAAAACATGATGCTTGATGTGATTCCGGTCATTCCTCCGGATTTACGTCCCCTGGTGCCTTTGGATGGTGGTCGTTTTGCGACCTCCGATTTGAATGACCTGTATCGCCGCGTGATCAACCGAAACAACCGTTTGAAGCGCCTCCAGGAGCTAAACGCCCCTGAAATCATTATTCATAATGAAAAGCGAATGCTGCAAGAAGCGGTAGATGCCCTTTTTGACAATGGTCGTCGTGGTCGCACCTTTACCGGTCCGAACAAACGTCCGCTTCGTTCGCTCTCTGACATGCTTAAAGGCAAGCAGGGTCGATTCCGTCAGAACTTACTTGGAAAACGCGTCGACTTTTCTGGTCGGTCCGTAATCGTCGTTGGTCCTGAACTGAAGCTACACCAGTGCGGTTTGCCAAAGAAAATGGCCCTTGAGTTGTTCAAGCCTTTTATCTTCAACAAACTTGAAGAGCGTGGCTACGTAACCACCATCAAAAGCGCAAAGAAGATGGTGGAGAAGGAAAAAGAAGAAGTTTGGGACATTCTCGAAGAAGTGGTGAAAGAGCATCCGATTCTGCTGAATCGTGCTCCGACATTGCATCGTTTGGGAATTCAGGCCTTTGAGCCGGTTCTTATCGAAGGAAAAGCGATTCAGTTGCATCCTTTGGTCTGTTCCACTTTTAATGCCGATTTCGACGGTGACCAGATGGCCGTTCACGTTCCTTTGAGCGTGGAAGCCCAATTGGAAGCCCGCGTGCTGATGATGTCTACGAACAACATCCTTTCGCCCGCATTCGGTAAACCGATTATCGATCCTACGCAGGACATTGTGTTGGGCGTGTATTACATGACCCAGCAGCGCATTAATCAAAAGGGTGAAGGCAAGACTTTCGCAAATCCACATGAAGCAATTTATGCGCATGAGATTGGTGAGCTCGATCTTCACGCTAAGATTACTTGTCGCGTAATTGATAAAGATGGCGTGATGAAACGGTATGAAACGACTCCGGGTCGTTTAATTCTCCGTGAAATTTGCCCTATCGAGATTCCATTCGATACCTACAACTGCGTGATGAACAAAAAAGCCCTCTCGGCTTTGATGGACAACACCTACCGCTCGACCGGCAATAAACGCACGGTAATGCTGGCGGACAGGCTACGTACGTTGGGTTTTGAGTACGCAACTAAAGGCGGCATTAGTATTTGCATGCAGGACATGAAAATCCCGCAACGCAAGAAAGAGCTGCTCGATGGAGCCTACACGGAAGTCCAAGAGATTCAGAATCAGTACATTGAAGGCTTGATTACGGACGGTGAACGTTACAACAAAGTCATCGACATTTGGGCGCAGGTAACTGAGCAGATTGCCGAAGAGTTGATGGAAGAGTTGTCCACCGAAAAGATGAAGGACAAAGACGGCAAGATGGTCGCGATGACCAGCTTGAACTCGATCTACATGATGGCCGATTCCGGTGCCCGCGGTAGCGCGGCCCAGATTCGTCAGCTTGCAGGTATGCGTGGATTAATGGCACGCCCCTCGGGCGCGATCATTGAAACTCCGATCACCGCGAATTTTCGCGAGGGTCTAGATGCCCTTCAGTACTTCATTTCAACTCACGGAGCGCGAAAAGGTTTGGCTGATACAGCACTTAAAACCGCGCATTCCGGATACCTCACTCGTCGTTTAGTCGACGTAGCGCAGGATATCGTAGTGACCGAAGTAGATTGTAAGAGCACTGATGGTATCGAGATTTCGGCGCTGATTGAAGGCGGCGAGGTAATTGAACCAATTGGTGACCGTATCCTTGGCCGTGTGGCTTTGGATGACATCAACGATCCCTACACCGGCAAAATGCTTGTTGAGATGAACGGGATGATTGACGAAGAAAAAATGCGCTTGGTTGAAGAAGCCGGCATTGAAAAAGTCATCATTCGCTCAGCCTTAACCTGCAAACTAAAAGTTGGTGTGTGCTGTTACTGCTACGGGCGCGATTTATCTCGCGGCCATTTAGTAAATATTGGCGAAGCCGCCGGTATTATTGCAGCACAGAGTATTGGTGAACCCGGCACTCAGTTAACGATGCGCACGTTCCACGTTGGTGGCACGGCGAGCCGAAGAGCTGAGCAGAGTTCTCTTGAAGTGCGCCATGATGGTGTCGTGAAGTTGATTCGCGTCAACTCCGTGAAAGACAGACATGGAACCTTTACCGCAATGAACCGAAATGGTGAAATCGCCATTCTTGACGACACAGGTCGCGAGCGTGAACGGTATCCGTTGGTTTACGGTGCCCGCTTAAACGTCAATGACGGCGAGCGAGTGAAGCGCGGTCAAGTTGTTGCTAACTGGGATCCTTATACCATTCCTGTTCTTACCGAGCAGGGCGGTAAAATTGCTTACGTCGATATTACCGAAGGTATGTCGCTCAGCGAGCAAGTGGATGAGGTTACTGGCCTAAGCCGGCGTACCATTATCGATTCACGAGATGGCGATTTGCGACCTCGCATATTGATTATCGACCCGAATCTACCGGAAAAGGACGCTAAGAAGACGCCAAAAGTGAGTTACCTTATTCCCATGGGCGCGAATCTCGTTGTAACGGATGGAGAAGAGATCCTTCCGGGTGACGCAATTGCTAAGATTCCTAGAGAAACCACCAAGACCAAGGACATTACCGGCGGTCTCCCTCGTGTAGCTGAGCTTTTTGAAGCGCGGAAACCGAAAGACACTGCGGCGATTGCTGAAGTTGATGGCGTGGTTTCGTTTGGTAAGGATAGTAAAGGTAAGCGCAAGCTGCTGATTACTCCTGAACACGGCGAGCCAAAGGAATATCTGATCCTTAAGGGTAAGCACATCAGCGTACGCGAGGGTGACCACGTGCGTGCTGGTGAGGCCTTAATGGATGGCGCGGCAAATCCGCACGATATTCTTCAGATCTTGGGCGACAAGGCCTTAGCAAAGTACCTAGTAGACGAAGTGCAGGAAGTTTATCGTCTGCAAGGTGTGCGCATCAATGACAAGCACATCGAATTGATTGTGCGTCAGATGTTGAAGCGAGTTCGCGTCACCGACCCAGGTGATACCGACACTCTACTTGGCGAGCATATCGAGAAGTGGAAGTTTGAGGAAGAGAACGAACGCGTCAAGAAGTTGGGCAAGCGCCCAGCGGAAGCCGCACCGTTACTACTCGGTATTACCAAGGCATCTTTGAGCACCGAGAGCTTTATCTCGGCGGCCTCGTTTCAAGAGACCACAAAGGTTCTTACCGAAGCGGCTATTCAAGGAAAAGTCGATCGCCTCCGCGGCCTGAAAGAGAACGTCATAATGGGACGTCTCATCCCAGCCGGTACGGGTATCGACATTTACCGACGCGTCATGATCGACGTGCAGGAAGCCGAGCAGACCGAAGAAGAGCTGCTTGATATTCCGACGTCTTTAGACGACGAAGATGCGTTGAACGCAGAAGCGAAGTTGTAAGCCACAAACATTTTAAAGGCCCGGTAGCTCTGCTGCCGGGCCTTTTTTTTGCCTTTTAAACGCTAATTTAAAGCCGATTTAGGGGGTTCTACGATCCCCAGTTTCGAATAAAACAGCCCTCTATCAACCGATAATTTTTCAAAAGCATTCCACTTATTGCTGGGAATAGCTCCTAAGAGCCCCCCGGAAGTCTGTGGATCAAAAAAGATTTCAGGCAGGGCTTCGCAAAAGCGGGAACCGTATCGCTTGTTTTCAGGATAAATCGTGCTGTGAATTCCTAATCCATTCAGCCGTTGAAAACTAGACAACGCGAACGAAGCGTCAAATTCAAATCGAACCGAGACTCCACTTTTATCGAGCATGTCACCAAGATGGCCGGCCAAACCGAAACCGGTCACGTCAGTGGCGGCTTTAACTCCGACTGCATCGAAGACCATTCTGGCCAGAGAGTTACTCTTCAGCATTTCATCGAGACCTTCTTTCATTTCACCGGCGGTGGCCATTGATCGCATCCACGCAGCGAGGAGAGTTCCGACTCCCAACTTTTTCGTGAGCACCAAAATATCGCCGGGCTGGAGTTGGCTTTTTAAAAACAACTTCGATTTGAAGGCCTCGCCACTTACGCTCAAGCCAAAAGAGAGTCGGTCAGCCTCACCAGTGTGACCTCCGTTGATCGCAAACCCCTCTTGGCGAGCAATCTCCGCGGCACCATTCATCACTTCTAAAATCCACTGCTTCTGGATCCTCTCGGCCGACCAGGGAACCGTAAGAATGGCCAACGCGGTTTGCGGCGAACCATTCATAGCGTAGATGTCGCTTACGCTATGAAGCGCGGCGATTTTTCCAAACGTGAAGGGATCATCCAAAAACAAAGAAAGAAAATCTACCGACTTTAGAGATACCTTTTCACAGTCTGCATGCTCTTCAATCGTAGAGTCTTCGCGCTCTAGGAGCGATAGCTTATCGAGGCTATCGTTCAGCACTGCGCCGGACACCTTTGCTGCGCAACCTAAGCAGCGCATGGGCTCTGGCACTTCATCTTCGGCCATCGCGGGACTCAAAAAACTCGATACCCAAGCCTCATCGATGCGTGACTTCAATTTGCGCGCCCAGCGACCATAGAGCGTGAACGCGCCATAACTAAACATGCCGTCGCCCTGCCCTCCGTTCATTAGCGCAAGATACCTCGGCTGGGGGCGGAATTTTGGGAATGGTTGAGATTGCAATGCGGCCGAGATCGAATGATAGAGGGTTTCTCCCATGCGAACCGAGTAAACACCGTTCTTCGCAAAGGGACGAACCCCTTGCACCGCGGCTACATCACCCGCCGCAAAAACAAACTCGTGAGACACTGACTGTAAAGTTGGCCCAACTTTTACAAACCCGCGGCCATCGCAATCTAGGCCCGAGTGCGTGAACCAAGTCTCTGGCCTCGGCGAAGTGGCGATTATGACTGCGCCAAAATCTTTATAAGATTTTTCATCTAACTGTCGGTTTGGAAAAAATAGAATTTGGTTTTTTCGAAACCGCCGCTGAAACCAGTCTGCTGCCCTTTTAGGAAATTCGGGAACGGCCCGGTCAGCGCTCTCGTACACTTCGATCCGGACGGGTCTATCGCGGTAACGGTTAGCCAAGCCAAGTGCCACCTCGCAGCCCGATGGACCCGCACCCACTACGGCAATCGTTTTCTCTCGTTTTGCCAATTCATCGAGTTCGGGAAGCCGTGAAAGAAAAAGAGAGAGAGGACGCAAAGGAAAAACAGAGGAAGCCACTCCCGCGGATTCACCAGCTACATTACCGACGTTCAACGACAGAAAATCAAAAGGCATAGGGGTCGGCCGAGCGGAGAGCGCTACCTGCTTTGCGTTAAGATCGATCTCGGTTACCCGATTGCCTGCAATTAGACGAACTCCCGCTGAGCGACAGAGGCGAACTAAGTCTACAGTAACTTGATTTAGCCAGTATTCCCGGGCCAAAAATCCGGGAATCATTGCGGAGTAGGGCATTTCAGCCGATTCGTTAATGAGCACGATCGAAACACGCGGGCTGGACTTCATGCGCCATTTTTTTATGAAAACAAGGTGAGCATTGCCAGCCCCCACCAAAATTACCTGCTTCTCGATTGGATTTTGCGCTTTTATGTCCAACTTCTAGTCCTGATATTTCTTACAGAAATCAGCGTCGGGGGCCTTGAAAGAAAAAGCGGGGCCGATGACGGCCACGGCCCTAAGCTCGTGCCAAGCTGGTTTATCCAAACGGTCGCTAAATTCCGGGTCATATAAAGAATCGCCCACCAACGGAAAGCCCAGCTCTGCACAATGTACTCGAACTTGGTGAGTCACTCCCGTGCTGCACTCAATACTCATCAAAAATTTATTTTTAAGCCGCCTTTCCACCCGCATCGTGGAGTGGGCAGCGAGAAAAGGAGGGCGCACCCCCTTATCGCCCTCTTTGCCCCCACGCATTTTTCTTGCGTCGGCGTTGTCATGCGCCAAATGATTTTTGACAACGAAACTCACTTCTTTCGGGTTCCCCCAGCACCAGGCCAGATATTTCTTGGTGATCTCTCTAGCGGAGAAATGCTCGCGCCATTTAAGAAAGGAGTTTTTCGTTTTGGCGACCACCAACACGCCGGAGGTGCCTGTGTCTAACCGGTGCGGAGTAACCGTGGGTTGGCATTCCGAAAACTCTTTTGCGATTTCCGGATACTTTGCCAGGGCCCAATGAGAAATCGTGTCAAAATCGAGTAGTGAAATAGGATGAGATGGGGTGCCGGCGGGCTTATCCACCACACAAAAGTCAGCGTGATCTTCAAGCTGGTAGATGATCAGAGAAGTATTTCCGTGAGTGAGCTTTAGCAAATGGGCGTGAAGAAGATCAAGGTTTAGGTCTTCAGCCTTAAAAGCCCGTTCGCCCTTCGAAATCTTTTTTCCGCTAGGAAAGACAACCAAGCCACCCGCAATGGCCTCTTCAATCTGTCGACGTGTGAGGCCCGGAAATTGAATTTGTAAGTACTTGTCTATCCGCATTTTGGTCTCAGTAGCTTTGCCCTTCGCGTTAGACTATAACCTGCGGGCAGATGGATGGACCAACAAAAATTAGGGAATGGGCGGCGTTTCTCAAGCAAACTCGAGAGTTTCTGGATGCTCGCGGCTACCTTGAAGTGACCACCAATCATCTGGTGCCGGTGGGTGCGTTCGAAAGCACTCTGGACTGCCTAAAGGTTGCCTGGAGCAGAGGTGAAGCTGAGCTGCACACCTCCCCAGAGATTGCGATGAAACGTCTATTGGCAACCAATCCGCAATCAATCTACCAAATATGCCGCTCATTCCGCGATGATCCCGACACCCCTATTCATAAGATAGAATTTTCGATGCTGGAATTCTACCGAGTGGGCTTTTCCGCAAAGGAGCTTTTAAGCGAAACCTTTGCCTTTTTTGGGCATCTCTGTGGCCCGACTCCTTTGCATGCTGAAACACATTCGATATCTGAGCTTCTCAAAGAAAACACTGGCATTGAACTAAGCAAGATGTCGAATACTCACATTTTTTACCAAGAGGCGATGCGCCGTGGAAACCAATCGGTTGCCCAAACTGATTCTTGGGAGGATCTGTTTTTTAAGTTGGTTTTGGATGAAGTAGAGACCGTGCTTCCCCACCGTGTGCCAACCGCCCTTATCGATTACCCAATCGCAGTTTCGCCATTATCCAAGCCCGGAAGTGATGGTCAATTTGCCGAGCGTTTTGAAATTTACTGGCACGGAATGGAAATCGCTAACGGCTGCACCGAGCTTTGGTCTCCAACTGAACTGCAAAAGCGTTACGAAAAAGAGTCAAAAACGCGTGAAGCGGCGGGAAAGACACGCCACCCCTTTCCTAAAGATCTTATCGAAGCAGCCAAACAGAACGTAGGACCGGTAGCCGGGGTGGCAATCGGAATGGAGAGGCTCTTTCTGGCGCTGGAAAAACACCAGATTCTGAACTCGACTAAGTCGTCAGCGACGGAATAACCGGCAATGGCTTGCCTTTATCGACCAAGGAGCTTTGAACCTTGGTGTAGGCTTTTCCTTCACGAATCTCAATCACTTTGTCGGCCAGCTCGGCCGCTTTCGGTCGGTGAGCAATGAACAAACAGGTTCTTCCCCGCCTTAGGATCTCCAGCGCATTTAAAATCATGCTCTCGGTTTTCGCGTCAATTTGCGAGGTCACTTCGTCGAACAAAAGCAACGGCGGATTACTTAAAAAGACTCGGGCCATGGCAAGTAGCTGCCGCTCGCCAAGCGAAAGATTTTCTCCCCCCTCTTCGAGAAAGAGGCCGAGGCCGCCGCGCTCTTTGATCCGCTCCCAGAGGCCAACCGTCTCCAATGAAGAAAGCATCTGAGCCTCAGACCATTTTTCACTTCCCACCGTCAGGTTTTCTCTGACCGTACCGCGAAACAGAAACAGCTCTTGGGCCACGAAACCAATCTTTTGCCGTAAACTTTCGAGGTTTAGTTCACTCAAATCTACGCCGGCAATTCGAATCAGACCATAGGAGTGCCGGTAAAAACCGAGCAACAGGCGAAATATAGTCGATTTTCCGCCGCCGGTAGGCCCGATAATCGCCACGGTCTCTCCGGCCGCCACCGTAAAAGACACTTGGTTTAACACCAAGCCCTTACCCTCAGGGTAGCGGAAGGTGACATCTTCAAACTCGATAGAAAACTCGCTCGTCTTGGAAATCTCTTTGCCTATCGTCAAGTCGCTCTCTAGCTTTTCAGTAAAAATCGAGAACACGCGTTCGAACGCCACCCGCGCGGCAAGGATGGTGTTGTATTTCTCGATAAGATCGCGAAGTGGTTGGAAAAGATTCTTTAGGTAGCCCAAAAAAGCCACTAACACGCCGAGGGACCACCTTTTATCGATGACCCCCAGCCCCCCGAAGATGACCAAGAGACTGAAGGTTAAGCCGTTTGTGGCGTTGATTATCGGCTGAGCCATGGCAAAAACGCGCAGGGCATTCATCTGAGAGTCTTGGTGATCTTGCACCAGCCGCGAAAACTTTTTACTTTGGGCTTTTTCTCCCGCCAGACGCTGAATGGTGGTTAAGGCCCCAAAATTCTCCCCGAGAAAGCCGGTAATGGTTCCCAGTCGCGAACGCGCAATACGAAAGGCCACGGCCACCTTTTCTCCGTAGCGGTGGATAAGGTAAAAAGCAAAAGGTACGGGCAGCAGCAGTACCATAGCAAGCACCGGCTGAAGCCAAACCATGATCACTACGGAAGCCAGGATGACAACAACGTCTAATCCCGCCACACAGATACTGGCCGAAAATAGTTCACCCATTGACCTCAGATCAGTGATGATTCGCGTAACCAAGCGACCCGACGCGATCTTATCGAAATAGGTCACCGGAAAATGGAGCATCCGACGAAACATCTCCGTCCGCAGATTGTGGGTAAAGTCCTGTCCGATGGATTGAACCACGTATGCCTGCACCCCATCGGATACCCCTTTAAGAACTATCGCCCCTAGAAACCAATAGACAACGCGGCTTAGTGATTCTTTGCCGAACGATTTCAGAATGAGGTCAACAATTTTACCTTGTAATAAAGGTAGCAATACTTCGATGCCAGTTGAGACGAGTAAAAGCGCTCCCGCAATTCCGAAACGAAACTTCATGGCCACGAGCGCACTTTTTATCGGAGAAGGCCATTTTTCGAAAAACCGTTTCATAGTCCTCCACTTGGCCGCGCATGGGGTTCGGGAATCTGGGCCAATCGCCGGTAAAGCTCCGTCTCTTGAAGCAAGCTGCGGTGGGTGCCGCTTTTGATCAACTGCCCGTGTTCAAATACCCAAACCTCATCCATCTCTTCCATGAGTTCAAAACGGTGAGTGATAAAAAGTGCCGCGGTCATTGGGTATTCGCGTCGAATATTTGAAAATATGGCTCGCTCGGTAATGAGATCGATGCCGGAGAAAGGATCATCGAGGAGCAACAAATCAGGTTTCGTGGCCAAGGCGCGGATTAAAGCCACACGTTGTTTTTGCCCCCCGGACAGGTCACTACCGCGTTCAGAAAGTTTATCGTCGATTGCGCTGTCCCCAAACCGTTCATGCACGTTGAGTGAAGCCAACCTACTCAAGGCGGCTAACATTTCGGAGTTCATGTTGCCGTTTAATGACAGACTTACGTTCGCAAATAAATTTTCACCGAGCAGGGTAATCGGCTGGTCGACAATACGTATCCGGTTACGTAATTCCCGCCGTGAAATCTTGGTGATGTCGGTACCACCTAAGAATACCGAACCCGGGGGGGGATCCCACATGCGCAAAATGACATCGAAGAGCGTGCTCTTGCCACTCGCAATCGGCCCCACTACTCCAACCCATTTACCCGGTTCGACCTTAAGTTCTTGGGCACGGAGGGTCATTTGGTTGCCGGGCTGTGGATTTTGGCCGCCGGCAAAGGGTAACCGCATGTTTAGGTCACGAATTTCTAGAACGGGTTGGCCTCTCACTGCGGGGGTTTGTGTGACAATTTCTGAATCACTTGGAACGTCGAGCACTTGATTAAGTCGACGGTGAGCGGCTTTGGCTTCACGAGTGAGCGTGACCCCCCAACCAATGGCTTCCATCGGCCAAGAAAGCTGAACTAACAGTCTTTGGAACGCGATAAACGCACCGATGGTTAGAGTGCCCTCCAGCGCCAAATTCCCTCCTACCACTAAGATGAGCACCGTACCCAGATTGGTCAGAAATGCTAAACCGGGCGAAAAAAAACTTTCTACTACGGCGAGCTGCTTACCCGTGTTGCGGTAAGCAATGCTGAGCTTTGAAAGCTCATTTGTGGAGATTGATTCGGCTGCAAAAGCTTTGATGAGACGCACGTGAGTAAATCGTTCGCGAATGAAACCGGTCATCACCGAAGTCTGGTCTTGTAACTTTTCAAATAGTTTATCGATTCGGCTTCCGCAAAAAAAAGTGAGTAGTGGCACCAAGGGCATGAGTGCCAGCGACACCAGCGTTAACCGAGGAGAGATTCCCCACATTGCGGGGAGGATTAGGAAAAATAAAATCACACAATCGGCAATTACCAGCACGCCCGGCCCAAGCGCCATGCGAACCGACTCAATGTCTTGTGTGGCACGCGACAAGAGATCTCCGCTGCTCATTTTTAGGGAATGGGCGGGAACGTTAAGCACGTGCTCGAAGAATTTTTTTCGGTAGATCGAGATGATGCGATGAGAGGCGCCGATCAAAAAAATGCGCCACAGGTACCGCCCCACCGCTTGAACACAATAGAGCGCCAGAATGGCCGCCCCAAGGACGTAAACTCTTTCGCGATACGAAATATTAATGGCATCGATCGCGTTTTTTAGGCACAGGGGTATCGCGACGTTCGCCGCATCGACTAAAAATAGCGTCAGAATCCCCCTAAAGTAAGCCCCCCGAAACCGGGCGATCAAAGCCCAAAAACTTAAAGATTTCAGTAGGTTCTCTTCCCCTTCGGAGAACGCTTGCACGCCCTCTGATTTTTGACTTTCAGCCAAAGCACTCCATACTTAGACCCAATCGCTAAGCTATTGAGGTAACTAATGAATCTAAACCAATTTACGGTGAAAGCTCAAGAAGCCGTCGTTGACGCGCAGAGCCAGACGGTGAAACGCAATCACCAGAGTGTGGATCCGGAGCATTTACTCGCCGCGCTTTTAAAGCAAAAGGACGGGTTAATTTCACCGTGCCTTGAATCGATGAGTGCAGGTTCGTCAGGAAAAATTCTGGCCGACGTCGAAGGCGATTTAAATAAAAAACCGCAGGTTCACGGTAACGTTCAACCTTACTTGAACGCGCAAACCAACCGTCTGTTGGTGCAGGCAGAAGAAGAAGCCAAGGCTCTGAAAGATGATTTCATCAGCACCGAACATTTGTTCTTGGCTTTTTTCGCCCAGCGCGAGGGGTTTGTGCCCGAATTATTTAGGCGCCATAAGCTGAGTAAGAATGTTTTTCTAGAGGCTTTAAGCAAAATAAGAGGAAACCAACGAGTGTCGGATCAAAACCCTGAAGAAAAATACAACGCCTTGCAGCGCTATACCCGCGACCTCACTCAGGCCGCCGCCAATGGCCGCCTCGACCCTGTGATCGGCCGCGACGAAGAAATTCGCCGGGTGATTCAGGTGCTCTCCCGTCGCACAAAAAATAATCCCGTGGTGATCGGTGAACCAGGAGTGGGCAAAACCGCCATCGCCGAGGGATTGGCGCAACGCATGGTTTCGGGGGACGTCCCCGAAAGCCTGAAGAACAAAAGATTGTTATCGCTAGATTTGGGATCACTCATCGCCGGCGCCAAATTTCGCGGAGAGTTTGAAGAACGCTTGAAGGCCGTGCTGAAAGAGATCACCAGCTCTCAGGGCTCCATTGTTCTGTTTATCGATGAATTGCACACGGTGGTCGGCGCGGGAAAGGCCGAAGGTAGCATGGATGCGGGCAATATGCTCAAACCCGCGTTGGCGCGCGGCGAGCTAAGGTGCGTTGGCGCCACCACACTTGATGAGTACCGGCAGTACATTGAAAAAGACTCTGCGCTGGAGCGCCGTTTTCAACCGGTGTTCGTTGGCGAGCCATCCCTGGAAGACACCGTTTCAATTTTACGCGGCCTAAAAGAAAAATACGAACTGCATCATGGCATTCGCATTCAAGACGCCGCATTGATTGCCGCCGCGAAACTGAGCCATCGTTACATAACCAACCGTCAGCTTCCGGATAAGGCCATCGATCTGATTGACGAAGCCGCCGCTAAGCTGCGCATGGAGATCGACAGTCTCCCCACTGAAATCGACGTTATTGAACGGAAGTTGGTTCAGCTAGGCATAGAGTTTGAGGGGCTCAAACGCGAAAGCGATCCGGCCAGTGCCTCCCGACAGGAATTGCTAAAAAAGCAGATCCTCGAGTTAAAAACTGAGTCAGGTGGATTAAAGGACCGTTGGAATGCCGAAAAAGCCGTGATTTCACAAATTTCTCAGCTCAAAGAGCAGATGGAAAGGCTTAAAGTTGAGTCGGAGAAAGCGGAGCGCAGCGGAGATCTGGGTAAAGCCGCCGAGCTCAAATATGGAAAAATGAATGATATCCAACGTTCGTTAGAGGGAGCCCAAAAGCAGTTGGCACAAATCACCAGTGAGAATCGTATGTTGAAGGAAGAGGTGGATGAAGAAGACATCGCCGAGGTGGTGGCTAAATGGACCGGAATTCCGGTAAGCAAGATGCTCGAATCGGATAAGCAGAAATTGCTGCGTATGGAAGAAGAGATGCGCCGTCGGGTAATCGGACAAGAACCGGCCATTCGCGCCATTTGCAATGCGGTACGCCGCAGCCAAGCCGGCCTCAGCGATCCCAATAAACCGCTCGGCGGATTCATGTTTTTGGGCCCCACCGGAGTAGGAAAAACAGAAACGGCAAAAACGTTGGCCGAATTTCTCTTTGATGACGAAAGCAATATGGTGCGAATCGACATGACCGAATTTATGGAAAAGCATTCGGTATCGCGCCTCATCGGAGCCCCTCCGGGCTACGTCGGCTACGAAGAGGGGGGAGTCTTGACCGAAGCGGTACGCCGCCGTCCTTACGCCGTGGTTCTTTTTGATGAAGTAGAAAAAGCCCATAAAGACGTATTCAATATTCTTCTGCAGGTGCTGGACGATGGAGTGCTTACCGACAGCCAAGGAAATAAAGTAAATTTTAAGAACACGATCATTATCCTCACCTCTAACTTGGGCAGCCAGTTTTTGGGTGACGGGGAGGCTATCACCGAGGTCACCCGTCAAAAAGTGATGACCGAAGTGCGCAGCCATTTCCGGCCAGAACTTCTCAATCGACTCGATGAGATCATTTTGTTCCAACCCCTAACTCAGGCCGAAATCAACCTGATTGTGGGTATCCAACTACAATCGGTAGTGAAGTTGCTCGAAGCTAAAAACCTAAGTATGGTGGTGGACGCTAAAGCTAGAGAGTGGCTAGGAGTACGTGGCTACGACCCTGTTTACGGGGCCCGCCCGCTTAAACGTTTGATTACCGAAGTCGTCTTAAACCCCCTTTCTCAAAAATTACTTGAAGGGGCGTTTATGCCGGGAGACATCATTTCGGTAACGCTGACCCCAAAAGGGGAACTTGGTTTCGCGGTAGCTTCAGGAAAAGCAAAATAAGTTACGAGGAATAAGATACATGATGGACGAATTCGAACGTAAGTCGGAAAAAAAACAGTCACGCTGGACTATCTACATCGTAGTCGGTGTAGTTGCCGCAATTACCAGTGTGCTGATTTATGCTAGCGCGCAGTTTCTTTATCAGCTGTCGTCGCCAAAAATGGCGAGCCAGGCCGTATTAGATAATCCCGTTAAAGCCGCTGAAGAGAAACCGCTTGGTCCTGAAGGGGGGCTACTTAAGAAAACTTCAGAGAGTTTTCGTATGGTCGCAAAAAAGGTGGGGCCGGCGGTAGTAAACATTAAGGCCACTAAAGGCGCAAAGCGCGAAAGCCTGCAGCGTGCCCCTCGAGGGCCGGGTAAGCGGCGCAATCCATTTCCCGAAGGAGATGAGGGCGAGCAAGGGATGGGCAAAGACCCCTTCTCAGACTTTTTCGAACGTTTCGGACACCCGTTTCCCTTTATGGAACAAGGGCCGCAAACCTCCTTGGGCTCGGGGGTAATTATCGATAAAAAAGGCATCGTTGTGACTAATAATCACGTCGTCGATGGCGCCACCGAAATTCTTATCAATTTAAATGGAGACAAAACAGAACTGAAAGCCAAAGTGATCGGCACTGACCCGAAAACTGACTTGGCGGTACTTCAAGTGGTCGGGGGAAAAGATCTCCCCGCCGCAGAATGGGCCGACTCCGATGCCGTTGAAGTGGGTGACTGGGCCATCGCCATTGGTAGCCCCTTTGCATTGGGTCAAAGCGTTACCGTAGGTATTGTGAGCGCCAAAGGGGGGAGAAATTCAAGCGTTACCGGCGTTGATTTCGGCGGTGACCTCATACAAACCGATGCCGCGATCAATCCAGGTAATTCGGGCGGGCCTCTATGTGATTTGGAAGGGCGCGTAATGGGAATTAACACCGCCATCTACACTCGAAGTGGCGGCTACATGGGAATTGGTTTTGCCATTCCTGCCAATCTGGCCCGCGAGGTAGCCAACAAATTGGCCACCGACGGTAAAATTATCCGCGGCTGGCTGGGCGTTTACATTGAGCCGCTGGCTCCCGATCTCGCTAAGGAATTAGGCGTAAAAGAGGGGGTGGGCATTCGCGAAGTGATCGAGAGCAGTCCGGCTTCCGAGGCAGGACTTAAGGCAGGCGACGTGGTGCTTGAAGTCGATGGAAAGGCCGTGAAAGAGCCAGCGCTGCTACAAAAAACCATTAGCGGCTATAAACCAGGTCAATCGGTAAAAATTAAGATCACCTCTTACGCCGACAAGAAGACCCGCGTTGTGACGGTAAAAGTGGGAAAGCTGCCAGACGAGGCTACGGCCCCTAAGGCTGAACATGGAAATGACGGTCAGCCGGATAAATTAGGACTGTTAGTAAGTCCTTCTCCTGCCAAAGATGGGATGATAGTAGAGAACACGCAACCTGGATCTATCGGCGAGCAGGCCGGCATTGAGAGCGGTGATGTGATTGTGCGCATTAACCGTAAGGTTGTGGATTCTCTAGCGATGTACAAAAAGCAGGTGAGCTCGTCTCGAAAGCTTTTCCTTGAAGTGAAGCGCAAGGGCCGTACGTTATTCGTTCAAGTGACGCTTCCGGAGTAAGGAAAATGTCAAAAATTTTAGGCGTTATCGGTGGCAGCGGGTTGTACAACCTTGGCGTTCCCACGGAGCGGCTTGTCGTTGAAACTCCTTACGGTGCGCCTTCAAGTCCTATTCACAAAGCAGAATTGCACGGCACGACCATTTTCTTCATCGCTAGGCACGGGGAAGGACACACAATTTCCCCGTCCGAGCTAAACTCTCGCGCCAACATCTTCGCGCTGAAAAAACTGGGCGTTAAGGTGCTGTTTTCGATTAGCGCGGTAGGAAGCTTGCGCGAAGAGATTATTCCGGGTGAATTTGTGCTGCCCGATCAGTACTTAGATCTGACTCGCGGGCGTCCCAACACTTTTTTTGGCGAGGGGGTGGTTGGCCACGCACATTTTGCTGACCCTTCTTGTGCGGGTCTTCGCCAAGATCTAGTGAAAAAACTTTCTGGGCTCTCCATAAAGACTCATACCGGTGGCACATACGTTTGTATGGAAGGGCCGCAATTCTCGACTCGGGCGGAATCGCATTGGTACCGTTCGTGGAATCTGGGCGATGCCAGTCGGCGAGCGGTGGTGATTGGGATGACCGCCCTGCCCGAAGCCCGACTTGCCCGTGAGGCACGCCTTTGCTACCACACCATTGCCATGGCGACTGACTACGATTGCTGGAATGCTGGCGGCGGCGACGTCTCGGTGGAAGCCATTATTAAGGTATTAAAATCTAACGTGGGAAATTCGCAACGCCTGATCAACAGTTTGGCCGAGGCCCCCCCCTCTCCCTGTGGAAAGTGTTGGCGGGAGATGGAGCATGCGGTAATGACCCCCAAAGAGTTGTGGCCCAAATCACGGTTAGCCGCACTTGAAACCATTTTGGAGTAAATTCAATGCCGTCGTCGCTTCTTGTTGTTGGCACCCTCGCTTTTGACACCATTGAAACGCCCTTTGGGAAGGCTCCCAAAATATTAGGCGGATCTGGTAATTATTTTGCTTTGGCTTCCAGCCTATTTTCGCCGGTTCGATTGGTAGGCGTGGTGGGTGAGGACTTTCCGGAAAGCCACCTCGAAGAGCTGAAAAAACGGCGGGTTGATTTGGCGGGCGTCACTCGTTTAGCGGGAAAAACCTTTCATTGGTCGGGGAAGTACGGTTCGGAGCTTCACGAAGCGGAAACACTGGCCACCCACCTGAATGTTCTTGAAACGTTTGACCCCGAGTTGCCTGAAAGTTTTCGTGATTCGCAGTATGTATTTTTGGGTAACCTATCTCCGGTCATTCAGCAGAAGGTTATGAAACAGACCTCGGCGCCGAAACTGGTTGCGCTCGATACCATGAATTACTGGATAGCGAGCCAACGTGAAGAGCTCATCAACACCATCAAAAAGGTGAACCTGGTCATCATCAACGAAGGCGAGGCGCGGTTATTGGCAAAAAGCCATTCCATCGTTGAAGTAGCGAAAACAATCATGAGCTGGGGCCCCCAACGTTTAGTAATCAAACGTGGTGAGTATGGTGCACTCTTATTTGACCGTAATGAATTCTTTTCAATTCCCGGTCTGCCTTTGCATGACGTGAAAGATCCGACCGGTGCGGGCGATTCATTTGCCGGCGGCTTTATGGGATATCTTGCGTCGCGCGCGGGAGACTGGACGAACCCCGATGAGTTGCGGCGTGCGGTTGTGATGGGCTGCGTAGTCGCCTCCTTTACGGTTCAAGACTTTGGTCCAGCCGCGTTGATGAGCTGTACCCCGCAGAAGCTTCAAGAGCGTTTTGAGGCCTTTGTTAGGCTCACCCATTTTCCTAAAGAAGGAAAAATTTCGTAGTAGAATAATAATTCAGGGTAGCGCTTGACGATGGTGCGGGACGTCGTTAGATGAAGTCGATTTTCTTAAGCGTGTCGCTTGATTGAAGGACCAAAAAGCACATGAAAAAAAATACGGCAAAAGTGGCCACCGAAAACAATTTAGGAACTAAACGAACCTGCCCCAAATGCGCGGCAAAGTTCTACGATTTCAATAAGAAAGAGCTTACCTGCCCAAAATGCCACGTTGAATTCGACGGCAGCTTGCCGCCGGTGAAGATTGTAGCCAAGCCCGAAAAGAAAGAACGCCAAGAGCCAGCGCAGGCCATGATTCAAAACGACGAATCTGGAGATTCTGGGTCGGAATTTGAAAGCGTGGATGATTTAGCTGATGAGGATGAAACCGAAGACATCGAAGTGGTAACGGATAAAGAAGACGAAGAGTACTAAGTGCTTAGCTAAGAGCCCGTCTTAGTGCCCTTTTCTTTCGAGTTCACGGTGACCGCAGCACCCGATCGGGAGCCCGGCAACGGATTTGGATTTCGCTTGGTGAATACTGGCGGTAAACCGCCACCATCATTTCTAAAATTTCTTCTCGTTACCCGTCGGTAGTAACCCGACATCAAGCCAACAAACAGCATTACGATCAAGGCCCAGACGCCGAAAAACAAATGTTTGTGGCTTATTCCTTTAACCCATTCAACCAGAAACTTATCGCTGCGGGCAGAGGTGGTCGCTTTAGGGTAATTCGATGCGTACTGATGGGTTTGGTCTGACTTGGCCATTTTGTGTAAGTAGAAAGATGGTTGCCACGCCAGCCGCAAGACCCGCAGTAACCCACCAGAAGGTACTATTATTGTACCACTGCTTATTAGCTGCACCAATCTGGGTATTGAGCGAGTTGGGCAGCGGTGGCTCCTCCGCAAGTGACGCGTCGAGCAATCCAATGTTGAGTAAAGCCACCAATTTTTCCTGCGCAATCGGCAGAGTAAGCTCGGTGCGCTGGGCCTCCCAATCTTTGAGTAGTATTGGCTTTTCAAGCGGCACTTCCAAAAGACGGGAGTCTTGGCTCTGAAATAAGAAAAGGCGAATTTGTTCACGAACGGGCTGAACCACTAACAAAGAATCTAAATTTCGTGCTTCGACCACCTGCGAGAGCTGCGATTTAATCGACCACTGACGATCCTCTTGCTTGAGGTCCAAACTATTCTGAAAAGCCTGTGCCGAACGACAACTCGCCATGCCCCTGAAAACGGTTTCGCCTTTTTTCGCTTGAATGATCCATTTTCCTTGTCGGTGCAGCTGTAGGCGGGAAGTGGGCTCCATGACAAAGCCATTTACAAAAAAAGCGTCGTAGGCCTCTGCGTCTTTAACGTCCACGCGGCAATCACGAATTAACCCTTCTTTAGTTTTTTTAACCTCGCCCCAAAACTTAGCCGCTTCAAACCCCTGAGGCTCCTTCTCCCACTCAAACGGTGATGTGAGAAACCCGCTAGGGTGATGCAATACGGCTTTTTGAATCAGAGTGCTCTGGCGAACGAACTGTTCCTCGGTTCCGGCCAAAATGCTTTCTAAAACCCAAGCCTTTTGTACTTCAGAACCGCACACCCCCTGTTCGGCCAGACGGTTGGCGGCGGTCAAAAGGCCGGTACAAGCTCTCTTCCATGAATGGGGTTCAGCTGAAACCGCCATCGCCACCTGACATCGGGAAAGCGTGCTCTGAATACTATGGCACGGCACCGCCGAGAGCGCCGCTATCCCCTTTTGCACGGGAGGCAGGCTTTCTGCTTCGATTGAGATGTCGCGAAGGTTTTCTAGCCACCGGCTCAATCGACGATCACCGGCCGCACTTTTTTCGCTTCCGGTCCGATCATCGCGCTCTTCGAACCGAATCACTCCCAAACGAAGCGGCCGATCACGAGGGACAATGCTTGCCTGGCTAGGCAGTGTCATTAACGCCGCAAGAACCATCACTATAAATTGCCTCGCCATTACAATCTCCCTTCGTAAAAAACTGGTATCGATGGTTTCCCCGGTATCACCCTTTGAAATCGTCCGCTCCCTTTTCTCGAATCCTTTGGGTTGCGCAGAACTACTCCAAAAGTGCCTTGGCCACGAGCCAATTCCAGATTCTCCATCTCGGCCACCGTTACCGCCAGCGTAAGATCACGATCACCATGAACTTCAAGTACCACTATATTTTCCACGACGGTCAGCCTTGCCGACGATGCGGACGACACTAGAACATCGACCTTATCGCCAGGTTTTACCGAGGTGATACCTGAATGCACTTCTAGAAGATAAGCTCGGCTTCCCAAGGGAATCTGTTCAGACATCCGTTTAGGAGGATCGGCGAGCTTCAAATGACTTCGTCTCAAAATTTCCCCGCGTCGTATCGGCAAGTTTACCAAAGTTCCCTTTAATAAGTGCAGCTCTTGGTCGGACACAGCGTCAGAGGGAGTTGGTTCGCCGCTGACAACCTCCCTCATCATCCCAAAGAAAAATGAGGTGACCGGACTTCCGGCAGGAACATCGCGATCGGCAATCAATAAACGACGCGACAGCCCATGCTCTTTTTCAGCCCTTAGCGAAAAGAAGACTCCGGCAAAAATCAGGGTAAACGCAGCCCCCCAAACGAGGCGGCGGTTTCTGACCAAACCAGAAAAGTAGGGAATCAGCGAGGCAAGCGACGTCACTTTAGGGCCCTCCCCGTGTACGGAATTCTTAATTTCTGCAGGTCGTTCAATTTTTCACGCCAGTAAGAAGAGAGCTTGGTCTGGAACCCAAATACGCTCATCGCAATTAAACCGGTCCACACCAGTAACTCCCAAAAAACGACTCCCGCCTGGAGCTCACGTTTTTTAGCGGAACTCATATTCGTACCTCTGCCCTTGACGAGGAGTTATCATGACGTTCACCGTCTGCAGTTGATTGTTGAGCACAGAAACCACCGAGGGCGGTGGTTTGACCAAGACCCAGCTGACTGAAAGTCGGCACACCGGACATTGACTCGACCGTACTGGTGCAAACGGTAAGCGCTGAATAGAAACCCCCACCCCGCCAACCCGGGCAATTTCAAGCGCCGCTGCAGTGTGGGCGCGCCGCCAGCGTGCCTGAAGCTCAAGCCCCACCCGCGCGTGTTGGATACGAATTGCGCCCTCCCACAGCTGGTCTGCGGCCCGGCACTTCGCTCCGATTACGGGAATTAACTGACAGGCGTGAACCGGATGGTGAGCCAATTCCCACTTTTTTAATTTTTCATTCTGCTCGTCGAGGTAGTTAAGCCACGCCACTTCTCCCTCGCCCAAACGTATTCCCGCGTTGTCGGCGGCAATCCCATTGCGCTCAATCGCAAAAATTTCAGCGTGGTGACGGTGAGAAATCAGAGGAAAGGCAAATACCGGCAAAAACAGGGTTATCCAATAGGAAAAGAGCACTGGGCGCTTACCTCCATATGGTGCTTAGTTTGTTCACCCAGTGGAAACCGAAAGAATTGGGGGTAACGGTAATGCAGGCCCACCGTACGCATCCGCCCGCGACCTGAGGAGCTCCAAGTATGTTCAACCTCGAATCGGCCAGCGCGGGGAAAGCCTGGACCAAAAAACCGGGCTAACCCCAGGCGTACCTCCCTCTCGCCGCCGCCCGCTATTCCCAAGGACTGGCGTCTTACCGTCGAACAGGCAACGTGATGAAAAACCATGTGGTATTCGGCGCAACGAACCAGATCCAGGGCAAGACCGGAAAGGTAGAGTAGGAAAGGCAAGGCGAAGATTAACTCGACGAACACTTGTCCCCGTTGCCCACGGCGACGTGACCTATTGCCCACTGGTCTGAGCCCCCTCCATGAAACTATCCATCCCCCGAGCTTCGTAGGCCTTCTTATCGACGGGCGTAAGTTTGATGGCTTTCTTATTTTGAAGAGCATTTGAAATGTTGGCGTACTGCTCGGTTAGGTTTTTGCCCACCGTACTTACCACCGTAATTGCGGCAACGGCGATGAGGCAGACGAGAATTAGGTACTCCATCAACCCCTGCCCCCGACTGCTTTTTCGCCTGAGCTTTCGGTTTTTTTTAATGACCTGGCTTTGAATTTTTTTCATACGATGCTCAAGTGCGAGACTCGTGCCGACTGGTCAGCCTGGGGAAAGCGCGGAAATACATTGCTTGCTCCAAAAATCGGACTCCCGACGTGGATTTCCAGCCACGGAGAGAGAGGAATGCCGAAGATTTAATTGGATCTTTTGAATAATGTTCGGTACATGCAATTGTTCATTTCAAGGAGAACAGCGCACGATGGAAAAGGATTACCGCGGTTGGCCCCACTTAATGTGTTCTGGATTTGATTGCGATAAGCGCGCGCTCATGTCGTTCGATGCGGTTTATTCTTTCTTGAAACGTTTGCCAGACGTAATTGGAATGCAGCGCATGGGATTGCCCATTGTCTACAAAGTACGCCCCGAAGACCACCCAGATATCGGCATCACCGGCACGACGATTATCGCCACCTCGCACATTTCCATCCACACTTTCCCGCACGGGCAAAAAGATGGAAAGCCAAAGCCACGCGGCGTTCAACGGCGAATCTTTAAGCCGTTTTTCACCTTCGATTGCTACAGCTGCAAAGATTTTGATCCGGATTTGATCTACAAAGAATTAAAAAAGGCGTTCAAGCCAAAGACCATCGAAACGGCTCTGGTCTACCGCCTTCGTGAAGATGAAGAGCTGATTGAAGTAGAAAATTATTAGTCAGAACTAGGGTTAGGAACCCAGAAATGGGTTCTGGAAAGCAGCCCCCACTAATTTTGTGCAGGAGCTGAAGGACGCGAGGTCCGCATCGTGTTTTGGACCAATTCAGTTAAGAAATGGCGAGCCACCTGCTCTGAGTTAATTTTTTCTCCCAGAAACAGCCAAGTCACCTCATCAAAAGCCCCAAAATTAGCTTCTAAAGTTGCGGTGGAAAGGTGAATGGGGTTCTCAACCGCAATGCGTTTAGTCTGAACCTGAATCACCCCGGGCCGCGCTGACTCAATCTGAATGCGGATATTTAGACGGGAAAGGTAAAAACCATCGCGGGATTCGGATAAGGATTGAAGCTGAATCTTGGTTTCGTCAGCGGCCATCTGCTGATTGAACAGGGTCGATAGGGTCTCGAGCGTCGTACGAAGTTCTTTCAAAAATTGGGAGCTCTCGAGCTGTAGAACGTCTTCGCGCACCTGATAGAGATCAACCTGGGATCGCTCTCCAGCCTGAACACCACTTTCTTGTTCAGCAAGACGTTCTACCCAGCGAAGCGAATGAACACTGATTTCCATAGAGGTACAACCGCCAGCAAAAAGTGAGACTAAAAAAACTGACACCCTTTGGCTGGGGCAGGGAAAAAAGGTTCCCCCGTAATGGCCGTGGTAATGAAGATTCCTAACCCTAAATTAAATTAGGTGGAAGCTCTGTTGCTACTTTAGGCTTCCTCAATTTCTTAGGCATGCACACCGCAGCAAGTAAGAGCCCCTGGTTAAGATACTTGTAGGTTAGAGAATACTTTTAAAACTCACCAACCGCACAGGGGAACCGTACCAGTATTATGGCAAATTCCCCTCACCAGGCCAAGCCCCAAACCAAAGAGTATCGCAATTTTTAACTTGAAATTATCTTATATTTCCACAGACTTAGTAGCGCCAACTTCTTTTGCGCCTGCCGGCTGACGCCGTTCAACCGCATCGAGCTTTCCAGCCAGGTCTTTCACCTGATTTTCCAGAGCGCGGATGACTTCCAACTGATCCCCGTGGGCGCTTTTCGCCAAGTAGGAACTGAAGGAACCATCGCCTTGCTGAATGATGTGGCGAAGCGTGGACAGAGGGACCGGGCTTTCCGAACGTTTCTGACGCTCAAAAATGATCTGGGTCAGAGTTGCAGCCGTGATGTCTTTCTGATTACGATTGTCCACCACCGACACTTCTTCGCCCTGCTGAATCATTTCTGCTATTTCATCCAACGTAACGTAACAGCTCGCATCCGTATCGTAGAGCTTCCTGTTTTGATAACGCTTAATGATTTTTGCCTTCTCCATAATTACCCCCAACCTAATTGAACGTTGCCCTAATGCCCTAAATTCCGGGATCGAAACCCATAATCGAACCGGAGCGTAGGCTAAACCGAACACAGACAGAATGAAGAAGGCATTTGGAAAGAAAAGTTTTTAGAGCTTTTTAAGACCCCGGCTTTTCTACTCCCCCCAACCCACTTCACAGGCATCAGCCAAATGCCTGGTCGATTTGAATCCCGATTCTTAGAAAAGTGACTCTCTCTGTCAAGATATTTAGGGCTGGGATAAGGAAAATGACGAAACTTGTTAAAAGGGCGCGTTGAAAAAAAAAGGCTGATTCAGCCACGATTTTCAGGCCTTCGGAGGGATCGGGTGGGGGGGGTGCTAGGAGAATAGACCGCGCACAGTCGTTGCTCTGTCTTCAATAGGAGTGTTAACAACGTGCTGCATTTCTGATGACGCGGGCGTGGTTTTTTGATCCAGATTTTCGTGCTTTTTGGCCTCTAAGAGCCGACGCAGCTGATCCCCTTCAAGGGTGGGAGAGATTTGCGTCACCGCCCGAGCTCTTTCAAGAACCGTACGGGCTTCCATCGCGATATTAGACAACGCGCGGAGTTGAATTTCGGCATCGGTGCGAAGACTT
The DNA here is from genome assembly GCA_043718025.1 of Pseudomonadota bacterium. Taxonomy (GTDB): domain Bacteria; phylum Bdellovibrionota; class FAC87; order UBA2466; family UBA2466; genus JBGSST01. The sequence goes on along the minus strand of JAYSWN010000068.1, from coordinate 62,442 downwards.
TCGGATTGGCCTTCAATTTCAACTAGGCGGCCTTCTAGTCGGGAGAACTCGGCGCGCATCTCTTTGGCAAATTGTTTGAAATGCGTCACCGCGCGAAAAACTAGCAGCGACGTGATCATAGCAAGCGACCACACCACAACAATTCCTAGCGTTTCCATAAAGGCTCCCAATAATTATTACAAGTTACGTTTAAAAGATTCTTCAGCATTGGTAATTTTAGCAGTCACGAAGACAAAGATCTCGTTGCGACGATCGATGAGGGTATGACGCGAGAAGAGATTTCCCAAGACGGGAATTCGCATCAACAACGGAATGCCGTCTTGGCCCGTATTTAAATTATTAGTAAAGACGCCGCCCACCACTGCGGTATCTCCATTTTCAAGCAACACCTGAGTGTTCACCGTCCTTGAATCGATGGTCGTGGAGGCTCCGGATAAATTAGGAATTTCATTTTTGAGATTAAGCGTTAAGAAAATTGAACCGTCGCCGGCGACGATTGGTGTGGCATCCATAGTAAGGTTGGTCGTGACCTGACGCGACGTGGGAATGACGACGCCACCGGCCACCGAGCTATCTTGCACAAAGAATGACAAACTCTGGGAAATGCTCGCTTGCCGGTTTGCCACGACGCTGACCGACGGATTTGCTAAAGTCTTTGCCTTACTTTCTGATTCGGCCACTTGGAATTGCGTTTCTAAACTCGCAAACTGCGGAGCGCGAAGCGTGAACACGTTGGAGCCCGACGACGTCAGATTCTGACTTGCCGACAAATTAATGCCGGAGAAATCGGTAGACGCGCGCAACGCATTGAACCCAAAACTACGCGAGAACTCGGTCTTCATCTCGATAATTTTCGCCGAGATGGCTACGCGAGGGGGTTGAGTGTCTAACGCCGCAAATAATTTCTGCACGCGCGTCACCACGCGATCCACGTCTTTAACGATGATCGTGTTGGTGCGGGGATCCGAGTCGATCGAACCGCGCTCGGTAAGAAAACTTTTTCCCTGTGGCGCCAGTTCCGACGCTTTGGCATAGCTGATTGGAATTAGCACGGTGCGCAGAGTTTCAACTTTAATACGGGCATTTTCGCTGGCCAATGCTTCATCTTTTTCGGTTTTTAGGGAGTTTAGGGTAGCGACCCGAATCACATTGCCGTTTTTTATGTAGCCAAGCTTTTTTGACTGCAAAACTAACGCAAAGGCTTGATCCCAAGGCACGTTATTCAGGCTCATTGTCCCTACTTTGCCGGTAACGTCATCGCCAACCACGATGTTGTAGCCACTCGTCTTTGCGATGAGACGCAGCACGTCCTGAATGTCGCTATTCTTAATTTCCAACTTATTGATCACCCGCCCGCTATACGTTTGGGTGCCCAAATAGAGATTTTCTTCGGCGCTGCCCGAACGCTCTTTATTGGCCGACAATAAACGGATGCCGGTGCCATCGGGCCCCGAAGTGGCCGGGGCGCCGAACTCGATGTAGAGACCACGTTCTGAGGTGATTACCGCGGGCGAAGCGTCTTCACGCATCTGAACGATGAGTTTGGAGTTCGGCGGCGTCTCTTTTGGCATTTGCAACAAGGTGAATAGGGCGACGGGGCTGATGAACTCGGAAGTGTCATAAGCCTTCTGCAATCGCTCGGGGGTTTCGGTATTTTCGAAGAAGTAGATCACTTGCTTCATCGTGGGGTTCTTGACCTCTCGATAGCGTAGTGGCGAGCGTGAAGTGACGATGATGCGAGACTTTTGCCCGTCTTGGCGAAATTCTAGATTATTAATTACGTTTCGCACGTAGGGATCACCGGCGGTGGCAACCCTTTGCGTAGGAGGAGCTCCGCCCTCTTCCTCGGACGTGGGAAATTCGGCTTGAGTTGGTTCGCGGTCTTTGCCGCCGCCGTCGTCAAAATCGTCATCCACCGGACGTGAACGTTCTTGGCGAGCGGCCTGCGCAGGGGCTTTTCGACTTTCGCTGGTCTCTTGAACGTCGATCATTTTCTCCAAATCTTTTAAAGACTCATCGTCAGCCGAGGCTGAATTTTTTACGGCCGTGGCCGGACTTTGCGGACTTGGCTTGATAATGTCTTCAAGATCAAGAGCGTCTTCGTCGCCCGCGGGCTCTCCCGTCGCCACTTGCCGCCCGGAGAAAAAGGTGGAAAGAGCAAATAGAAAGACCAGCAGCGGCAACCAACGGTGGTGGGATTTTTTTAGAGTCATCAGCTACCTCGTAACCCGTTAAGGTTTTTTGGAACCGGAACTTCTAGCTCCGGCGTCAGTATCGGAACTAGCGCCCGCACGTTCTGGAGCGGCCTGAGAAATCTCTTTATCGGGAGGAAGGGAGAGAATTTTTTCGTATAGACTAACGTTACCCAAATAGTTGAACGTCTTTTCCGTCACGATAATTTCATTGACCAGAATCTTACTCACCGTGGCCCGCTCGCGGCCGATGCGGTCACCCTCACTGATAATATAGGAGCGACCCTCGGGGTCTTCAAGCATGGCGCGCGACTTTCCCATCCCCTTCAAAATTGCTCGTAGCTGAAATTGTTCGACGGTAAACCGCTCCAGCGGATTTAAGGCCAGTACCTCTTTTCCCACCGAAGTGGAGGGTTGCTTAAATGGGTCGCGCTTTCCGATTGGAGAATAGATTTGGCTCCGGTTAGACGTGTCGTTCAGTGCCATCGACACGCGCGAACCCATCAGTAATAGAAGCACTACGAGGGCCAAACTGTTTTTGGGTATGCTCAACGTTTCACTCCGTAAAACGGTAGGTGCGCATGCTACCGGAAAGCTCTGCCACCGTGACTGAACCTTTATTGGAAGCCACTTCGCGAGAGCTGATCTTAAGATTTTCTAAGTTTACGATTCGCTTGAGCCTGGTTAGTTGGTCAAAAAATAGTAAGCTCTGAGCGAAGGTGCCTTTAAGTTCAAAATCAATTTTTATGGATGAGAAAAACTGCCCTTCTCCCCGAGTTTCACTTTTTTCGGGTTTAAAACTCGCCAGTTCAACCCCTGAATTTTGCGCCAGACTGGTGAGTTTGCGCAACAACGCCGACAGGTTAAAGGTCTTGGGCAAATGCTCCAGCGCTGATTCGAGTTGAAGATTCAATTCGCGAAGCTCTTGCTTTACGGTCTCAATATTCTGCGCGAACCCCTTTAGGCGATTATAGTCGGCCTGCTTTGCCATGACCTTTTTCTTGATCGCCTCTTGCTCAACTTCCATTTCGGCCACTTCGGTATTTACGAATTCATAGTACTCGTAGGCTGCAAATCCAACGCCGCCCAAAAAGATCATGAGTGAGAAGAGAAGTTTGGCCTTCACTGTTTTCTCCTCTTAAACAAGTTAGTTTTTTTCACCACTGTGCCGCCATCCTTCGCCGCACCGCCTTCCACCGCCGCCCCGGTCTCCGCCACCGGAACCGAAACGGGCGCCGGAGTGGGTACTTTCGCGATCGCCCGCTGCGTTGCCGAAGCCAAACCTTTGGGGAACAGCGACAGTTGAAAGCTCTTCACGTCGCTGCTGGAAAGGGTTCCACTCCCCTTGGTGAAGGTAAGTGAATCAAGCGCCACTTCATTCAAGTAAACCGACTCGCCCAGTTTATCGAGATAGTCAGCCACTTCGTCGTTAGTGATTGCCTGACCAACTAACGTGATGAGCGGACGCGCCGGCCTGGCGTCGAAATCAATTGAGGTCAACCACGCCTTGACGGGGAGGCTTTGGCCAACGGCATCTAATACATTTACCGGGGTGCCTCGAGACGACAGCAGGTTCTGAATCAGATCGAGCCGTTCGCGTAAAAGTTTTTTCTGGGCTTCATAGCTCTCTAGTTCTTTTTGAAACGGCACCAGGCGCGAAATCTCTTTGGTTAAGCCGGCCAGAGTTGACTCAAGCTCTTTCTTAGACTCCTCATTCTTTTTTACGACGAAGTCTCGGTATTGCGCATAAAAGATGTGCGGCACGACGGCGCCAGCTAAGGCAACTAAGACCAGCAATAAGGTGCCGACTCCGGACAGCTTAGTGAGCAAGCCGGCCGAGCTGGAAGCAAAAGGATCGGCACTGGCTCGCGGTTTGGCATTGCGCATGCGCAAACGGTCGAACAGTTTCTTTAACGGATTCTTAGATCCTTTCCCGCCGAGGTCTTCGGTGCCTAAATCGATGCGTATCATCGTGCGTCTCCCGGCATGCGCAACGCTAAGCCGATGGCCACCGCTCCAAGGTACGAAAGCTCACGTATCGCCTGCGCACTCATTTTTCGGCCCGTGCCCGAGATGCCTTGCACCGGATTTAACGGACGAACTGGCGCGGGTAAGGATTCGGCCAATAATTCGATCAATCCCAAGGTTCGCGAAGCTCCGCCGCATATGTAAATTCCTTGAATGCCGGCTTCGTGGTTATGAGAAATGGCAAAATCCATGGTCCGTCCAATTTCATCGACAATGCCGCGGTTATAGTCGTTAAGGACCGCTTCAACCGCCTCTTGATCAGGTTGCTGAATTTTTAAACGCTCGGCATCTTCGATCGAAATTCCTAGTCTCTCACTAAGCAACATGGTGCAGCCAATTCCGCTTTGGGGAAGATCTCGGGTAAAAGTGGTTTTATCCCCTTCCACAATCGAGAGTTTGGTGCTGCCCGCTCCGAAATCAATAATGACGTTGGTCGACATTCCCGCGTGTTCGCTGATCAGCACGCCGTAATTGAATTCAAAAGAATTACCGAGCGCAAAGGATTGGTTGTCGATTACTTTGGGAATCAGACCGGCCTCCTGAATTAGCGCGGACATCGACTGGATGTACTCTTTTTTCGCGGCAACCAGCAGCACGTCCATGAGGGCGGCCCCTTCCGGGGAGGTGTTCTGGCTATTACCAATTATCGCAAAATCTAAATTTACATCGTTCACCGGAAACGGAATGTACTGTTCGGCTTCCCAGTAAAGCTGGTCTCTCAATTCGCCTTCGGTCATCTTAGGAACCGAAATTTTTTTCGTGATGATGGCATTGCCTGAAGCGCCCACCGCCACGAAACGAGAGCTGAAATTGCGGCTTTCAAAAAGCTTTTTCAAAGCCTTGACCACCGCCTCGCGCTTACGTATTTCGCCTTCGGGAGAAATCGCGTCCCACGGCAAAGGGATACGGTTGTAGGCCGCAAGCCGGGGGGCATCGGCCCGACCAGAAAGCTCTACGGCTTTGATCCCGGAAACGCCGATGTCGAGACCCACCAGACGTTTTTCAAACCAAGAACCAAAAATTCCCAAAGTAAAAAACCCTCATAGGTGCAAAAAAAATTGCGAACCTAAAAATCCGCTATTTTTCAAATCGATTTGGATTGCTTAAAAAAAGGAGTTTGAAAACGTCCGAAAAACGGCCCGAAAGGCCTCGCCATTAAGTATAGCCTAAATGGGGAAGCTGGCGCAGAACAGAAATGGGGCAAAAGCTTAGGCGTGCGGCGTCAACGGCAGATCAACTTGTTCGCTCACCCGGGTATTACCAAGCACGTCGCCCAAGCGAGTGCCTGAGTCCAAGACGAACAGTAGGTAAATTTCAAACCCCACTAGCGGCAAGGCCAATAACACCCAGAACCCCCAAAGCGTGGGAATGGTGGCAAAAACGACCCACAATAAGAACGGCACGTTACGAAAAAAGGATGCGGCAAAGGAACAGGGTAGACCCGTCGCGTCATCGATCACCCTCAAGCCGATTATCCGCTTGCCAATGCTCTGGCCTGCGCCAAACGAATCTTGAAGCACCGCATAAAGCGCGGCGGTGACAATGGCCAGGGGCCGGCCAATCACCGAAAGTAACAAATAGACGGCCGATATCACCAACGCATCGATAGCGCGGGCGATGAAACGGCTCATCACGGGACACTCGGCGTGGCCCGTCAGTATTGGGGTGCGGCGGATTTCGAGGTCGTCTTCGAGTTTCAAAGGAAGCTCTCCTTATTCGATTGACGGAAAAAAAACGATGAAGCGATAGTGTCGTTTTATTATTGTACAGTTTTTTTGGAGGTTCCATGGCTAGCGGTTTGAATAAAGTGTTTCTCTTAGGTCGTTTAGGAAACGACCCTGAAGTGCGGTACACCACTAACGGCGGTGCCGTTGCCAATTTCAATATGGCAACGAACGAAAGCTGGTTGGACAAAGCCGGTCAGAAGCAAGAGCGCACCGAATGGCACCGCGTTGTCGTTTGGGGAAAGTTGGGCGAACTTTGCGGCCAATACCTATCCAAGGGGCGCCAGGCATTCTTGGAAGGTAAGCTACAGACCCGTGAGTGGACCGACAAAGAGGGTGGCAAACGCTACACCACCGAAATTGTGGCCTCCAACGTTCAGTTCTTAGGAGGACCGGGTGACCGTGCTGGAGCCGGAGCTGGTAACTCTGAATACCAACCCCCTGCGGGCGGCGGAGTTTTTGAAACACCAAGCGATACAGGCTTTCAGAAGGCCCAAAGCCCTATCAGCGACGACGAAGTTCCGTTTTAATCGACCCGACGACGCGGATTTGAATTTCAAGCAAGCATAATGTGGAAGGGGCGCAGTGAGCTGTTCTCAAGAGGACTGTCTCTTCGCCTCTTCCGCCATATTACTAAACATATAAAACAACTTAGCGGTGATCCGGTCTTTTAATCCAATAATCCCGGCGTCACTGAATCAGCCAGCATTCTTCCGCGATCGGTAAGGCGTAAAAAATCTCCGTCTACGACCAGCAGCCCTTGGCGTTGATAAAGGGCAAATTTAGAAGCCTTATCCGGAGCATAACCATAACGACTCTTAAAATCGTGCAGGTTTACCCCTTCATTTTTGCGAAGTTCTAGAAATAATGATTCGAGCACGGCTTGCTGACCGCTGGTGGGCTCAAAAGTGGGCGGCGTTTTGCCATCGAAGTAAGCTTTAAGATCAGAAACATTCTTACGGTGATGAAATTGTCCGCCTTTAAAAAAACGCGTTGAGGCGGAGGGGCCCAAACCTAAAAAATCTCCGCCCGACCAGTAAAGTAAATTGTGCCGACTTTCGAATCCGGGAGTCGCAAAGTTAGAAATTTCGTATTGGGCATACCCCCGCTCAACTAAAGATTGGATCACCTTAATGTAAAGCGCAGCGGAGCGATCGTTATCGGGCAGCTTTTTATAGAGGGGGTGGCCGGGCTTGAGCGTCAGATTGTAACTACTAATGTGGCGAGGATTTAATTCAGCAATCGCTACGATATCGGCTTCAATTTCGGTTTCGGTCTGATCTGGAATACCGAAAATCAAATCGCAGCTGAAGTTCCGAAGACCCGCTTGGCGGAGAAACTGAACGGCGCGGGGGATGGACTCCAGCGATACGCGGCGATCTAAGAGGTCGAGGTATTTTTGCGAAGTGCTTTGCACGCCGAGGCTCACGCGGTTAATTCCGATTGCGCGCCAGGCGTCGGCTTTCTCTTGGGTGACCGTTTCGGGATTAGCTTCGATCGTAAATTCTAACTCTGGGCTAAATTTCCATCGTTGGGAGAGCTTTTTTGAAATCACTTCCATAACCGACGAGGGGAAAAGTGACGGCGTCCCCCCGCCCCAGAAAATTGAGGTCACTTCACCCATCAAAAAATTTGGCTTAAGCGCCTCCGCTTCGCGATCGATCTCGGCACAAATGGCTGCGCCGAAGGTTTGGAATGAATCGTCACTGTATTCCACCGAGGAGAAAAAATCGCAATACGAGCAGCGATGGCGACAATAGGGAAAATGAAGATACAAACCAAAGCCACGCGCGTGCTGAAGGGGAGAGGTCATCGGGAACTGTTTTAGTGGAATTAAGGCAAAGCGGGTAAATAAATTGCTATCTGTCATCTGCCCTTACATCCGACCAAAAAAAGCACGATTTCCAACCCTGGACAGAATGAATACACATTTAATTTCAATTACTTAACAAGGCACTAACCTTGCACTCCTTATCCATAGAGCAACCCAATGAAGTACGGCATCCACATACTATTTCTCAGTTTGATGATTTTGGCCGCCCCCGCGCGTAGTGAAATGGCGCCCAAATCTGTAAACAAGTTGTTGTATATGTACCGCCTCTATTATCTGCCCTTCAGCATCGATTTTCGCGAAGGCCGAACCCAAAATGACATTCTTCCCTTTCGTGGCCTAACCAATGAGGCAAGCCAATTGCTCTCCGCCGATGATCTCAGTGCAATTGATCGCCAATGGGACGGCATACGAGATAGTTGGCGCAAACGAAGCTTGTTGCTATCAACCGTGGTGGCTACGGGCGAAAGAGTTCGCGTGGCGCCGCGCATAGTGAGCCACAAAATCAGTCTAACCCGCAGCGCTCTCGATACGCTTTCGATTCCCGACCGAATCCAAATTAATGACCTACTTCGCGGCAAAAATCCGGATGTTCTGGCCGACTTCAAACAACTTCGATTTATTAAATCGTTTATGGAAGAGCAGGACGAAGAAAAATTTAACTTGTTTCTGTTCTCGGCGAGCTGGTGTTCCAGTTGCCGAGAGTACCGCACGCTAATTGAGAGCTACTTAAAAGCAAATCCTCAGACCGACGTGGTTTTTCATTCGGTAGTGATTGATGATCCCGCCCAAAAGATCTTTCAAGGTAAAATTTTGAGCGAGCTTTTTCCACATCCGGAGCGTAATTCGCACGACAGCATCCCCAAATTCATCGCCTTTGAAAAAATCAAGGGGAAGAACTTAATTCATGAAGAAGGCGACGCCCTATTTTCCTTTTTTGAACGATACCTAAAACCACTGCGCGGCTTTTTGGATGGAAAGAGTTTGTTATTTCGTGGACAACGCCAGTTGGCTTCACCGCAAGCAGATTCCCTACTGAATCGTAGTCGCGGCCAAAATCTCACCCAAGGCAGCTACAATAAATAAGACGTTAGTCGCAGGGCTTAAACCAGGCTCTTATATTCAATCGCCCTAATCTCGAGATCTTGTTCTCCCTTGGGCATCCTTACCGTAATGCTATCTCCCACCTTGGTTTTGAGCAGAGCTTTACCAAGGGGCGAGATCCAACTGATGTGACCTAATTTGGGATTCGACTCGTCAATTCCCACAATGGCGTAAGTTCTTTCCACTCCGTCTTCGTCGGCGACACGAACGGTGGCGCCGAAACGAACTGAGTCGTTGTTTTGCTGGATGGGATCGATCGGCTCCGCCGCTTCAATACGCTTGCCAAGAAAGCGCACGCGACGATCGATCTCCCGCAAACGACGCTTACCGTAAATGTAGTCGGCATTTTCAGAACGATCTCCGTTGCCGGCCGCCCAGGCCACGACTTCGACCACTTTAGGGCGCTCTACATCTAAAAGATGCTTGTGCTCATCGACCAATCGCTTCAACCCGGCCGGTGTAATATAGTTCTTTGCGCCGGCGGGGAGAGGATCTGTCTCAACAGTCTGATCTTCTAAATCGACCGGCTCTTCGTTTCCTTCTTTGGTAAACGCCTTGCTCATTTGATTAAATTCTCACGCGGATCGAATGAACTCCCGCGCAGCTTTTCCGCCGCTTCCACGTAAAGCGGATCGCTCACGGATGGAACGCGAATCATTAGCTCCACAAGCTGATCGCCCTTTTGGCCCGTGCGCGAGTTTTTAACCCCTTTACCTGACAACTTTAGCTTTTGGCCGCTTGAGACACCGGCGGGAATTCGCATGGTTACTTGGCCGTCGATCGTGGGCACCCCCACCTCGCCACCGAGAACCGCTTCCGAGAATGAAATGGGAAGTCGGGCAATTAAGTTGTCGCCCTCGCGTCGAAAAATCGAATGAGACGCAATTTGGATCTGCACAATGAGATCACCGGCGGGGCCACCGTTGGCACCCGGCTGCCCCTGACCACTGAGCCGAATCTTTGCGCCCTCGTCGATTCCCTCGGGAATTTTAACCGTAAGCCGCTTTCCACCGCTCACGTTTACCGTTTTTTCGGCGCCGCGCACCGCGTCGGGAAGACTAATCTCCAATTGAGCTTCAAAATCGGATCCGCGCCGGGCTCCAAAACCGCGCCGTCCACTACCACCAAACCCGCCGCCAAAATCGCGCCCCATATCACCGCGGCCAGCATTGAAGCCGCCGCCGCCACCGCCGCCAAAAATCTCTTGAAAAAGGTCACCCAAACCAAAGTCTTGAAACATGTCTTCGGGCTTAAAACCGGGCGAACTCTTCCACTGACCACCACCGGCGCCCGTGCCGGGGCCCCCCCCATAAATACGAGCCTGATCATAGCGGGCTCGTTTGGTCGGATCTTTTAATACCTCATACGCCAAGTTCGCCTCTTTAAATCTGGTCTCGGCCGCCTTGTCGCCGGGGTTTTTATCGGGATGGTGCTGCTTGGCAAGTTTGCGAAAAGCGTTTTTAACATCGCTTTCGCTAGCGTCCCGTTTGACGCCTAAAATTTCATAAAGATCTTTATCCATACCGCTTCTCAAACCTTCCGTTCGTTGAGCCTCTTTTTAAGCCACATGAGCTTCGGCGGGCGTCCAAAAGCTCGCCACACTAATGGTAGACTTACAGTTTAGGTACGATTTTTTTTTTGGCTACTCTTCATCTGCTTTGAGGACGACATCTATGCGAACTCTTTTCACTTTTTTGATTCTGGTGCTTCTACCCCTGGCGCTACTGGCTGAAAAGCCCAAGCATAAAAAAGGGTTCGTGCCGATCCCGGCCGACCTAAAAAATCCCTCTTCCCCCGCCAAGGGAAAGAAGCCCCCCGTCGCCATTAAAAGGCCCTTGGCACCTAAAAAGGACGAAGAGTCGTTCATAGAAGCTCCCCAACCGAGCGCGTCAGCCGGCCCAAAAGAAACGGCACCTTTAACCGGGGCGCCAGAACCAGTCGGTAGCCTTCCGGCGGGTGTTTGCCAGGCTCGCCCCCCAGTTGAAACCTATATGCAAATTACCGCTGTGCAGCAGCCATACCCCTCTAAAAAAGGTGGCCTCTTCTTTATTTCTGACCTGAGAGAGACCCCGCAGCTCTATTACATGAGGTCGCCGAACCATTGGCCCGAGCAGATCACCTTCTTTCCCGACGGCATTGCCTATTTCGAACCCAGCCCCGACGGCAATCGGGTTTTGGTGGCCACGCATGCCGGAGGCAGTGAACAGTACGACATACAGATGATCGAGCCCACGAAGAAAACCGTAACGCCGCTTATTATGAACGCCAAAAAGCGGGTTGAAACACTCTTGTGGGCCAAGTCAGGGCGCTGGTTCGCATTCACCTCGAATGAGCGAAATGGCACCGACATGGATCTCTATCGCTTCGATATGGTGTCGTTAAAGGCAACGCGGCTGATGGAACTCAAGGGATCTAACCGCATCAATGATATCTCGCCAGATGAAAAATGGATCGCGCTAGAGGCGGTCCAAAGCGCCACCGACTCTGACATTCTATTGTTTTCTATCGACGACAGAAAGATATCTATTCCCTCGCAACATTCGGGCCCACAAAACAATGAAAACCCGCGCTTTTCGGCTGATTCAAAATCACTTTTTCTGATCTCCGACGCGGCAAACGGAAAACGAGAAGTTTTCCTTCATCGAATGGGCGAAAAATACCCCGGGCGACAGATCGCCCAGGAAAAAAGTGAGATTGAAAAACTGGTGCTTGACGACAAACGCGAACGAATCGGCATTTCAATTAATCGTGACGGGTACGCCACCTTCAGTTGGGCGAATATTACTGCCAAAGGCGCCACCGTGTCCAAGTGGCAAGAGCTTAAAACAGAAACCGGAGTCATCGGCACCGCCCGGTTTGGCGAAGGCAATTCGATTTTCTACAACTTTTCAAACTCACGCCGCACCTGGGACGCATGGGAGAGCAAAGGGACGGGTAAACCAATTTTGTGGACTCAATCTACCAATGGAAATCTCGACCAAAATTGTTTTCTGAAGGAGGAGCTCGTATCGTACCCCTCTTTCGACGGCAAAGAGATTCCAGCCTTTCTGTACCGACCGCAGGGTGCCGTCCGCGACATCCCCTTTATCGTTTACATTCACGGAGGCCCCGAGGGGCAGTTTCGGCCAACCTTCAACAAGACGTTTCAGTACTTTCTTCAAAATGGCTTTGGCATTCTTGCCCCCAACGTGCGCGGAAGCACCGGATACGGCCGCGATTTTACGATGGCGGACGACTACAAAAAACGGATGGACAGCGTTCAGGACGGTGTTTTTGCCGCCAAGTGGCTACTTGAAAAGCGCCACACCTCCACCGGAAAGTTGGCTTTGTACGGCGGAAGTTACGGAGGATTCATGGTGTTGAGAATGATCCAGGTTGAACCGCAGCTGTTCGCGGCGGCCTCTGAGTCGGTGGGGATCTCCAATTTTGTGACTTTCCTACAAAATACCAAACCCTACCGCCGAGCCCTGCGCGAAGCGGAATATGGCCCTTTAACCGACGAAGAATTCTTAAAGTCGATTTCGCCCATGACTTATGTCGAGCAGATTAAGACACCGCTGCTCATTTTTCACGGCGCGAATGACCCGCGAGTTCCCGTTGGGGAATCCGAACAGATTGCCGCCTCGCTTAAAGAAAAAGGGGTGGAAGTAGAGCTGAAAATTTTTGCGGACGAGGGTCACGGCAATACTAAGCTGCGCAATATTTTAGAGCAGGCACGAACGATGACGCGATTTTTTGAATCGCACCTGGTTAAAAAGGAACAGAAAGAATTAAGTTCAGAAAAAGAATAAAAAAAAGGGACTGTATTGCTACAGTCCCTTTAAATTCGGCAAGAATAGTTTTTCTAATGTTGTGTTTTCGAGTTGCTATCTAGTTGCGTTCAGGTCGTGTTCTAAGCTGTCGTACAAGATGAAATCTAGTTGAATCGTGATGTTGATATTTATGTATATAGTTTTTGTTTCTATTCTGTACCGTGTCCTATTGTCGGGTTCCTGGTTCTAAGTAATTGCATCGCGTGTGCCAAAGGCCTTTTGAACTGAAGGCGTGACGAAAAGGGGCGCCGGCTCCATTTAAGTGAGTAGTCGATTCACACACAACCCGCCGAAAAACAATAAGCATTTGATTTTTAATGGAAATCTTCGCCTAAGTTTTGGACACCCGGATCCCGCTCGATTGCATACTAATCAGACAATTCCAGAATACGCCCCTGGGCGTAAACCTTTTGATAGTTAGGGCAAACGGTGGCGCTGCAATTGTGAAGGGGTTGCGGCGTCGTTAAACGCGACTGGCTAGCCTTGCGATGAGAAGCACTAACCCCGGAATTCTAGATAGATCAGGCCAGAGACTGCCTGGGGGGCTACGAAACTCTGATTGCCGCCATAATCGTAGCGAATGCGGATGGCTAAGTTACTGATGTCGCCTAGGGGAAACAGATAGCCAATTCCCGCGTGGAAAAAGGCTCCTGAAAAATCCATCGGCGTTGCAATTTTTATCTTGGGATCAATATCGTTAACGCTAACCCCAAGTCCAAATGAAGCACCACCGTAAAGCTCAAATTGATCTAAGTAATACGAAATCGAAACGCCGGTCTGAATAAAACCGATGGAAATCGGGTTAATTTTGCCCGTAGGTTCGGTTCCACTCATCAGCGCATAGTTCACCTCGAAGCGAATCGGTACCACGCGCGAAAGAAAGTAGCCTACGTGAGCGCCGGTATAGATCGCCGGCCCCATGAAGAAGTTGCTACTCACCGCCGGCGCGCTCATCAGCGCCACTCCCCCGCCGGCCTGAATCCCGTAAAAGAAACTGGGTTCGCGGCGAATCAGAATGCCTTCGTCAGAAGGGATTTTTACGCGGCGAATTGGACGGTAACTCTCTTCCAGTTGATCTTCTTCGGTGCGGCGAATTTCGGGGCGAGTGTCTGGCCCACTTGACTGAGAGTCGCTTACCCCGGCGTCTTCACGAACACGACGAGGCACCGCAAAAAGTGGGATCCACCCCTGCACGCTGCCCTGGGTGAGCTCTACTTCCACTTCAAGGAATTCGCCCTTTGCCTTGCCTGAATATTTCACGACGGTGCCCTTTGGCACCCGTCCTATCACCGCGGCCGCCTCTTCAGGCCCTTTACGAAGATCTGAAGCGCGCAGGGTAGCAAATAGGCTTTTGTCGGCCGCGCCGGCCGAGGCGGCAAGAAAAACGAAAAAAACTAGCGCCGCGAGAAGCGGGCGACGATTTCGAAATGCCGGGTGTGAGGAAACATATCGAGGGCCCAGACCTCTTCCAGAACAAAATCGTTTTTCAGTGGAACGACATCGGTGATGAAGCTTTGTAATGAGCATGAGGTATAGATAATATTATTGAGTTTTGGGTGTACAAAATGGGTCAAAGTTTTACCCATGCCCGAGCGGGGCGGATCCAAGACAAGTGTATCATAGCCAATCTCACGCCAGCGTTTGGCAGCCCCCATTGAGAAGAGATCAGCACGACCGAATTTAAGCCGCTGCGGTTCAAAGCCTAGCTCCATCGCCTTTTGATTCGCACGGCCGACCGACGCCGCATCCACTTCGACTCCTTGCCAGCGTTTGGTGGGGCCTACGGCCGCAAAGGTAAGGTTGCCGTCTCCGCAAAAGAGCTCAAGTACGTTTTGCCCGAAGGAATTAGCGACGGCTTTGGCTACAATCTGTTTCAGATTTTCATTTTGTGCCGGATGCACTTGGGTAAAACCCATGGCCGCGTGCGGTTGATTGATGGCGCTCCAGACTTGCCCGTCATCGGATACGCCCAGCTCTATCTTTTGGCGGTCCGATGGCTCGCCACCGTCATCCACGTCGGCGTTTGCACCGCTTAGTTCAGCGCGAAGCTCGGCAATTTTTTTATTGAGTGGCTCGACCGCCACCGCGCAAGATTCAATGTCCACCACTTCATGGGAACCGCGTTTCAAAAAACCAAGCTTACCGTTTTCAGCGCGAAGCTGAATACGCGACCGGTATTGCAGGTTGGATTCGGCCGGAATAAACGGGTGATTCACTTTGGGTACAAGGTCAAAACGCTGAAGTGAGTGGTGCAACAAGCGCTCTTTCGCCGCCGTTTGTGCTTCATATTTCCACCCCATCCAATCACAACCGCCGCACGAATCCGAATAGCGGCAGGGCGAAGCCACTCGCTCCGCCGAAGCCTCTATAAGGTGATGCACGGTGCCTTCGCGGTGACGCCCCTCTTCATTTGTCACCACTTCAACGCGATCGCCGGGAAGCGCGCCCGACACGTAGTAGGTATTTCCTTCTGGGTCACGCCCCACGCCTTGACCTTGATTGCCGATGGTAAAAATTTGCAACTCTACGTTCATACGGGCGGTAACCTCTTAATGACCTCAGATACCAAGGTCCTGATATTTTTTGAGTTTCTAGGTGCTGCAGGCCTGGCTTTAGGGGCCCGGCGCTGAGGCAACGGGTTTAATCCAAATCGATTTTTTTTCCCATTGAATTCTGGACCGGGAGGATCTCGTCGGTAAGTAAAGACAGCAGCGTGAACAACTTCAAGGAATTCGCCATCCTATTAACCAACTTCAGTCTTGTGACGGTGGGGGGCCTGTGTTACAAGCTTCGTCTAATTGCTGAGGAGGTTTCGGTGGCTGACATTGTTCTGTATGCGAAAAAAAGTTGTGCTCAGTGCAAGAAAGCCATTTCGCTGTTGAATAAGAAGGGAATTTCTTACCAGCTGAAAGACATCGTTCACGAACCGCCCCCGCGCAGTTTGCTCGAAAAGGTGATCAAGGCGGAAAACATTTACGCCAGCCTTAATCAGCGCAGCACGACCTACCGCGAAAACCATTTAGGAAAACGCCGTACAACCAAGAACGAAGCGATTCGTTTGATGCTGAAAGATCCAAATTTGATTAAGCGCCCTCTCATTATTAAAGAGAACAAGGCTTATCAAGGTTACGAAGAGAAGACTCTTCTCGATTTCGTAACTCAGGAAGTGGTTGCGGCCACTAAAGAAGCGGCTCTCCAAGAGACCGTTCTTCCGTAAATAAATTTTAAGATGTTTTTTAAAACGGCTTCCTCATTGAGGAGGCTTTTTTTATTTGTTGGCCAGCCTTTGAAAACGAAGCACCCACGGCCGAGTGGCCGCCTAAGAAAAAGACAAAAAACGACGAGATCTACACTTCTGCCCTGTATACAGAAAGTACTCATCGGTGAACTTTAGGACCCTCGCTTGCACCCTTTAGGCTTAAGGGGGGCCAATATGAAAGCCGGGGTAACCACGTGTGCTGACACTTTAGATCCGCTTCGCGAGGGTAGAGCCGCGAATGAAATCTCTGATAAATTGGTTTTCTATGAAGTTTCGGGCAGAGACCTGCAAACGCCTCCTACCGCTTCGAGTCTTGGTGATTTGAATCGCTTAGTTGAAAAAGGGGTAACCAAATCAATCGAACGCTCCACCGGTGGCTTTACGCTTGCCACGGCCGGTCGTATTTTGGTCGAGGAAAGCTCGGGCCTCGAACCGGCGGTTCGGGTTCGTATGCAATTTAAGGATTTTGTTCGTAATGCCCTCGGGAAAGTGGAAAAAGCGCAATACGTTTTGCAATACAAGACCCTATTTCCCGAAGAGATACGGGATGCCGTGCCCTTTGCGATCGGCGGCGACCAAATTCAGCGCTATTTACTAGATTTCGGCGACGGCGCTATTCCCGTCCAAGTGGTGCACCTCGCGGTGAACGCTAAAAACGAAGGCCTGGTCTACTTCATCGAACTTACTGATTTGGATAACGTGCGCAACGGAAAGAAAAATACCCAGGTGTGGGTTCGCGTGCATTGTTGTGATGCGGCCGTTCTCCGCTTTTTGCCCGAGTATTCGCGTGAGTCGGGTACCACCTTTCAGAACGCACTTGCCACTTATAGCCGTCTTCGCAAAGAGGGGCGCCGTATCATTCCCCAATGTTTTGAATTTGCCCCGCCCTTTCGCGCGCCGGCGGGGTTGGCAATTAGTGATCTGAGAAATTACCTCGAGTTGATGATCAAGCGGCATCAATCCGGCGCCACGGAAGCCAAACCTAAGGCAAATTCCTTCGAAATCGTAGCGGATGACTTGGTTCCCTTTGGCACCTTCGAGTAGAGAAGTCGTCATTGGGAATGAGATGCGGGCTGATTTGGTACTTAAATGGGGAGTGACCTTACTCAATATTTAAGAACTTCTTTTGTAGCTGTTCAGAGACGGCAGGATTCATGTCCTGGAACATCCTGTCGAACACCGGACTGATAAACAGAGCCGTATTACGAAGGCAGGCACCCATCACGGTCATGCCTTCTTTGTAGTTAGCCGGAATGGGGCTGGTTGGTTCGGCCAAGCGGATGCCGAGCACACAGTCAGACGTCCCAGCTTTGGTTTTGAAGAAACCTGGATAGACCACCTGCCCGGTTCCGGATTGCGGCGAGTCCACCACGTTACCTGAGAAAGGATCGGCCTGAATCGCGCCTTTTCCCTGAGTGTCGGCAGTTAAAGTGCCCTTGCTGCCTCCGGTAACCGCGTATTTACCGCCGGCTCCGTTTCCGGCCACGTCAAAACTTACACTACAAGCGCCTTGTCCATTCCACTTTCCCATCAACGGCTGGCCCGCGATTGGGGTGAATTTAGCCACGACTTCGCCGCAACGCTTAAGCATTGCCGCCATGAACAAAAGTTTTTTTACGGCCGTGTCCTTTTTTTGCCGTTGGAGCGCCAAAATCTCTTTTGCTTGAGCCTTAAGCTCGTCGGTAAAAATCTCTATTTTGCCGGTTGGGGCCACTTGCTGGTTTTCGGAGTAGGCGTTGTTGACCGCCTGTTTGTCTAATCCTGAGAAAGAGCCGTCAGAATTGCTGCCAGGTTTAGGCTGCGCGACACCACCACCGGCCCCGATATCGCCGAGCGACTTCCCTTTTCCATTATTGCCCAGGTCATTAAAGTCTTTGAAAACATCTTCCTTGGTTTTGTCGTCACCCAAAGTGGAGCGACTGCTCCCCTGGTTACAACCGCCCGACATCACTACCCCGATCGCCAAAAACGACCACAGTGCCACAGAGAAAAGATGTCGTACTGAAAAGTAATTTTGTCGGTTCATGTGACAAATAGAGTGCACACCGGATGCCATATGATCAGCGGCCACCTTTGCGACTTATGACCAAGGTTTATACGGCCCGGCGGGCCAGCTTCGTTAAGCATTGAAAGCAAAAAAGAAATTCAGCCTAGAGTTTATACGCCCGTTCACTCTTTCGATAAATCATTGTATTTATAGAATATTAATGGAAGAGCAGAGGAAAAGGGAAGGTCGTGGGACAATAGAGGATGCCTTTCACCCAACGCCAGTTTTTTAAAACTATCGGCTACCTTTTTCTCCTCTGGGCCGCCGCAAATACCTACTTGAGTTTTACGCGTTATGGCTGGGACGAAGGGATGTACTGGTGGTTCTGTAATTTGTGTTTAGGGTCGATAGGAGCCGTACTGGTATTTGACCACTGGGGATGGGGACTCGGCTGGATTTCGGTAGCCCTAGCGACCCAAACATTTTGGATCACGGATAACTTCTGGCGGATTTTTACGGGCCGAAATCTCTTCGGGTTGGTTGAGTTCATGTACCAGCCCGGCAACCCGACCGATGAATTCCTGCTGAGCCACTATCACTTTTACATTTTGCCGGTGGGCATTACCTACCTATTCGTCACCAAAGATCAACGTTGGCTGCCGGCGCCAAAACAAGCGTTGGTACACGCCGGGATCTTCTTCGTGTCCTGGCTTTTTCCCGAAAACCAAAATGTGAATTGCATCCACCGCACCTGCATGCCCGGGGCGGAATGGATGAGAGGCCCGATCTACTCAGTTCTCTTTACCGCGTTCATTTGCCTTCTCTCGCTGGCAATTGGACTTGCCCTTAAGCCCTGGATACTTCGGCACCGGCCGAGCGAAAAGGGGCGTACCACTGCAGTTCGCGTTTTCCTGCTCTGGTGCTTAGCCACCGTTGCCTTCTTGTATTTGGACATTCGCGAGAAGTCGAAGATCCCTTCATTTCGCTGCACGAACGAGAATAAGACTTCGACCGAAAGTGTCTTTTGTCGCTTCACGCTGGAAGGGGCACCCCAGGTGCTGGAAATGCATTACGATGTGATTAACCACGAGGCCGTAGAGAAAAAGTGCGAAACACTCTTTAGAATGGGTGATCTTGAAAAACCAAGCCCCAACGTGCTCCGACTCTCCCCTTTTGAAAAACGGAAAATCACCTCAAGCTTCCGCTACCCAAACAGCGATATGACCATCAATCTGCGATTACGATGTGAAAAAATTTAACGGGGTAAGAAAACGGAACGCGACCCCCTAAAGTCGTAATTTTTTCGGGCGCCACCGCGATTCCAACGGTCCATGTAAGTCACGAGCGAAAGATCATTTAGCGTATTAACGCTGGCCGGCGGCCGCTTCCACGACGGGATAAATTGGCAAAGAAAACCCAGGCCATCAGCTCCGGTCATGCTCATTGCCGTAGCAAAACGGTTCATGTCAAAATCCTTTCGAGCCGTGGCTATCACAAAGGCCTCTTGATCCGCCGGACTCAAATAAATTTCTGCCTTCAATCCCGCCCTCCTCACCGTCTCCAAAATCGCGGATGAAATTTCGCTAAGCGTGTTGCGCTCAGTATCCTGCGGCGAAAAGGCTGGGCCCGACTGAATCGAAATGAAACCATCGGCGGTCAATCGTTTCTTTAACTGAGTATAGAATTCCGCTGAGTAGAGACGTGCGAGCGATAAATTTTTCGGGTGCGGAAAATCTAGAAGGATTACGTCAAACTTCTCTTCGCTCTCCTTAATCCACCGAAAGGCATCGCCCTCGACGTACGAAAAACGGGGATCGTAGAATGACCGGGCGTTCATTTTAACTAAATGGGGGTCATGCTGAGCAAGACTGATCATTAGCGGATCCAACTCAACCAGTTTAACCGCTTCAACCGAGGGGTAGGCCAAAAGATTTCGGGCGGCGAGTCCATCGCCGCCGCCTAAGATAAGGGCGCGCCGAGGTTTTCCCCCAAAGAACTCAACCGCGGTGATTGGAATATTGGCTAAGCAAATGTGATAGCTGGTCTCATCGAGACTCGAGAATTGCACCATGCCATCTAAGTACATCACCTGGTGAATTGCGCCGGGAAAAAGAGACCCGTGGCCAATCTCTTCGGTCATCACAATTTTCTGATACGGCGACTGACGATCAACCAACACTTTAAATTCCGCCCGGGATTGGGGATCCGGATTCATACCGTGGGACGAAAGGAGATAGGAGGTCAGTGCGACCACGACGAACGAGGTCACATAGGCCAAGACTCCCTTCCTTTTTCCCAATTGGTAAACCGCAGGTAGACAAAGAGTAGACCCCGCAAAAAAGCAAAGCCAAGCGGTCTGCAGATAGCCCAAACGCATCAAGAGGAAAAGATTAAAGAGGCACGAAAAGACAAACGCCGAACAGTAATCTAAGAAAAAGACGGTACCCAAGCTTGTCTGATTGCCACGACTTCGAAGTCGAATTACCAAAGGAATAGTTGCGCCGGCAAAGATTCCGGCTGCGATCACTAAGAACAGCGGGAGGAATTCCCGATTGCCGAGCCAGCTCACGCCTACCCGAAGCAATGGAATCATGAGGGCAACCAAAACGAGAAGTGCCAAAACGAATTTTAACACCAGCTTTTCCGTAGCCTTTCCGAACCAGCCGGCAATCAAGCTGCCAACCCCCATGCCACCGAAGTAGAAAGCCAGATTTACGGAGTAGTAGACTGAATCCTCGTTGAATACCGTGGACCAAAATCCGGAAATGAGGGTCTGTGCGACAAAGCCACTACCGCTGACCGCGACACAGAGAAGATATATTTGCAAAGGCGTGAGCATTAATTTCCTTTTTAGAAACCAAAGAAGCGGTACTGCATCCAACTTTGGATCTCATTGGCCCAAAACAAAAATCCCAACCCAAAAAGACAGACCGCAATGGCGAAGACTTGAAGCCAATGGCTTTTTTGAATTGAAGTTGCGGCGCGCACTATCGCTAGCCTGGATCCCAGAAGGGCCACCATTGCATTGAGCAGCGCGACCAATGCCGCCACGCGAAAAAGGCCCAGATGAGGAACTAAAAAAAGGGGGAATAGGATTCCGCCTAAGAAGCCCCCGGCAAAGTCGACCGACAATAATTCGGAGATTTTTTTCTCTCGCCCCAGCCAGCGGTTTAATAAAGGGATTTCAACCCCGACTAAAAAGCCAAAAGCTAAGCTAAATCCGAAGGTGAAAAACAGTGGGGCAAAGCCTTTCCAGTATGCCGTGTAGAGCAAGGGCAAACAAACAACCCCGAGCGCGGCCAAAAAGCATTCAATGACGACGAAGCGAACGCCGGGGCTTGCCTTTCCGCGGTCCGATAGCCAAGAGCCTACCCCCATCGAAAGCATCATTGACGAAAAAACCAGGCTGTACTGGAAAATACTACCTCCCCATAGGTAGGTGGCATAAGTAGCGAGCAGAAGTTCGTAGGCCACGCCAGAAAACGAAACCACTAACGCCGCCGCGAGAATGAATCGATCTTCGCCAGGAGAGGGAACGATCTCTTGCCCCGCAATTGCGGGCGGCGGAGCTAACTTCAATTTACGTTGGGCTTTCATTTTTCGTCAGTCTTTTTAGCCAAGATGTTAAAGATCTTAACCGGATTACCAAACCCTTTGAGCGGCACGACGCCCAACGGTTGGGTGCGAAAACCATTGGCGGTATCGCCCAAAAAACGCTCGGAAGCGAGAATTTGACCCGATTTCGCTTCATCGCAAAGACGGGAAGCCAAGTTGGTAACCGACCCGATGACGGTATAATCCCAATATTTCTCAAAGCCGACGGCACCGATAGTGGCACGGCCGGTGGCCATGCCGATGCCAAAGTCTAACTCATACCCTTTGGGAACCCATTGGCCGCGCAAGCGAATCATGGCTTCGCGCATGGCCAAAGCCATTTCCACCGCTCGCACCGCGTGGTTGGGAATCTCAACCGGATCATTCAAGAAAAACATCATGCCATCCCCGGCCAAACGACCGATCGAGCCATTGAATTTAAGGGCGATATCGCCAGCGGTTGCATAATACTCACCGAGAACCTCCATTACTTGTTCCGGGAGCGCCTTTTCGGCGAAGGCGGTAAAGCCACGCAGATCCAAAAAAACTACGGTTACGTCTTTTCGACGCGATTGAAAAACTGCTTCGGAAGCGTGCGAAAGCACAAAATCGGCAATCTGCGGGGAGAAAAACCGTTTTAGCTGACCCAACTGATTGGTTTGCACATTAACTTTAGTCTCGAGTTCGGCCCCCTTGGCGGCAAGTTTGTGCGCTTGCGACTCCACGGAATCGTGCAACGTTTTCATTTTTACGAGGGAATGAATTCGGTTAAGCAGTTCATTCTTATCAATGGGTTTGGTAATGAGGTCGTCAGCGCCGGCTTCTAGGCCACGAGCCCGTTCACCGCTCCAGTCCTTACCCGTAATCAGGATGATGGGAACCACTTTATCTTCATAGCGCCGACGAATCTCTCCACAGAGCGCATAACCATCTTTGCCGGGCATCACCACATCGGAAAGCACCAGCTCGGGAAGTTGGGTCTCCATACTGTCCAACGCCTCTTGCGCGGTGTGGGCCAGAGTGACATCAAAACCATGAATGTCCAGAAGGCGAGAGATCACTTGGGCGATCTCCTTCTCGTCATCCACCAGAAGAATTCGGGGTCTTTCGGTAATCATCTCGGGCATAGAAAACTCCTATTCAAGATCAGGTCCGTGCGAGAGGCCGACGGCGGTGTTAGACCAACTCCAAAAAGTAACGTGGCGGCTGCCACCTTCGGCTTTCTGCTCCATCACTAAAGTGGCGGAGTAACCAGCGCCCGGAAAAAAGGAAACTGCCGTCCAGTGATCGAGTGGGAGGGGGCGGTTTACCGCTTTGAAAAAAATACCTTCCCCTTCCGCTTTGGCGGCCGCCTCGCGCAGGGTCCACAACGCAAAGAAGCCATCCCGTTTGAGCAGTTCCGGCAACCCTTCCAAAAAATTGAAATCGATCTTGTCCAAAAACCGATCTTTTACGCTTTTAAAATCTAGTTTTGAATCGCGCTGCTCTACATCAATTCCGAGGGAAATCCCCTTTGCAAACGCGTAAATGGCAATGGAACCAGAAAACGAGACATTAAATTCCAGACCCATGTCGTTTTGCGACTTAACCAGACGCGGTTTACCTTGGGAGTTGTGATCAAACTCTATCTCTTGCGGGTGTACCCCCGCATAACGGCCCAAGATCAACCGCAGCGCTCCACGCACCAAAATGAAGCCATCGCCATCTTTGGGATAGCGAAAGAGCGTGGCGCGCTTAAGTTCTTCAGGCGTCAAAATGCCATGAAGCTCGCGCAGAAAAGGACGCAGCTCCTCAATATTCAAACGAACCACTTGAACCTCGCCCTCCTCGAGTTGGAGTAGGGGGGGTAAGGGTTGTGAAAAGCTATAAAAGGTCTCGAACGATCGCATAAACATCGCCTTTCGAGAACGGCTTGGAAAGCAGGCCGTCAAAACCAACCACCCCTCTTTTTCCATCCTTAGGCGCCAGCGCCGGATCGACCTGTCCGGTAACCGCCACGACCCGAGTTTTACCCCATCGTCCCAGCCGCTTGGCTTCCGCCACCAACTCGTTACCTTTCAGATGGGGAAGCTGCATATCGGTGAGAACTAAATCGAACGTTTCGTGTTTCAATTTTTCTAAACCGTCTTCGCCATTAAGTACCGTGGAGACGTCTAACCCCAGGTCCTGCAAATAGCGACTGACCAAGTGGGCAATCACCTCTTCGTCCTCCACCACCAAAACTCTTCCTTTAAGCTGAATCTCGGCCGGGGCCGCCCCGCTCCCCGCCTCTTTTTGGAACAGCACCTCTTCCGAGCGAAGACAGGGAAAATATAGCGTGAAAGTGGTCCCCCGATTGGGCGACGAACTCACCTGCACCGTGCCATTCATTTCAGAAATAATCGAACCCACAATCGAAAGACCTAGACCAGTGCCTTGTTCAACTGCCTTGGTCGTGAAGAACGGATCAAAGATCTTATTTCGTACTGGATCGGGAATGCCGCAGCCATTATCTGAGATCGCGATCTCTAATTTGTCTTTTACGCTGCGGGTAGAAATTTCAATTGTTGCTCCAGCGACTCCTTTAAGGGCATCACGGGCGTTGGTCGCCAAATTCATCAGAATTTGTTGAAATCGCGTCGGAACCCCCCGGGTGTAGGGTGAATCGGCGGATAAATTCGTAACCAACGCGACGTTGTCGCCACTGAGCAAGGGACGAATCAACGAAAGAGTCTCCTCAATTGATTTGTGCACATTAAAGCTAACGACTTCCGCGTCATCGTGGCGGGCATGGCGACGAAGCCCCTGAATGATGTTCACCACCCGCACAATCGCCTTGTCTTGTTGGTCTAAAACCGCAATCAGTTCTTTAGAGCCTTTCTTTTCAAGCACTTCGCGCAGGTAATCAACGTTCCCTTTGAGAATGGTAAGGGGATTGTTAATTTCGTGGGCGATACTTGCCGACAGCTCACCTAACGAAGCCAGTTTCGATGACAAGAGAAGCTGCTGGTACATGTTCTGTACTTCTTGGGTACGCTCCAGCACCCGCGTTTCTAAATCCTGGTTGAATTGACGCAGCTCCTTCTCAACCAATTGCAGTTTAATGAGTACCCGTACTTTGGCGATAAACTCATCGTGATCGAAAGGTTTGGGAATGTAGTCGTCCGCCCCCACGTCATAGCCGGCCATGCGTTCTTCTAAAGAGGCCTTGGCCGAAACTAATACTACTTTAAGGTGCGGATATTTCTCTTTTGCCAACTGACAAAGTTCGTAACCGTTCATGCCAGGCATCATGATGTCGAACAGTCCCAGGTCCGCATCGAAAGTTTCCAATTTTTGAATGGCTTCCTTAGCATCGGCTGCGGTTACCACTTCCTTCACCAGATCTTCCAGCAGATGGCAGATGATATCGAGGTTACGGGGATCGTCATCGACGACCAAGACACTTCCAAGTTTCGGCAATTCATTGCTCATGCTGCCTCCAGATTTTTTGCAAGGACTTCAACTTGTGCAGGTAGAATGAATGTGAATCGGGTTCGTCCATCATTGTCATTCGACGCAAATATTTTGCCTTTATGCCCATTCAAAATTTCGCGGCATATCGCCAGGCCTAAGCCCGTACCACCGGAACCAGAATGGGTTTTACTGCTTTGTACAAACTTATCAAAAATAAGTTCTAATTCGTTGGCGGGAATTCCGACACCCTGATTTGTGATTGCAAAATAGACTCCACGCTGCGGCAGTTCAGTATAACCAATTTCAATTTTAATCGCAGTTTGCGGATTTGAAAATTTGATCGCGTTCGAAAACAGATTACGGACCACTTGGGATATCTTTTCGTCATCAAACGCACAGGCTATCGGTTTGGCTGGTCTTTCGAATAAAATTTCCACGCTTTTTTCTTTAGCGTAGCCGGCCAATTCTCCATGAACCATTTCCACTACCCGTGCCAAATCTGCCTTGATGAGCTGAAATCTCATTTTATTAGCTTCGAATTTTGAAAGATCTAATAGATTATTCAGCAGACTAAGCAACCGGTGGGCGCTTTCTAAAATGTGTTGAAAGTAGCCCGAGATTTTTTCTGGAGATGCTTTTTGATATTCGCGCCGACCGAATGTGGCGTAGCTGATGATACCGTGCATCGGCGTGCGCAGCTCGTGCGACATATTCGCAAGAAACGTAGATTTTGCTATATTTGCGGCCTCCGCAATTTCTTTTGCCCTCAACAACTCCATACCCGCACGCTTACGGTCAGTAACATCTTCAATTATGATGGTATAAATTCGCCAATGGTCGAGCGCAGCCTCACTCACCCCGAATTCCACCGCAAAGGTGCTGCCGGCCCGGTTGGTGGCCACCGCCTCAAAATGTTTACCGCCTGATTTGAACAGATCGCGAAAAGCCGGCACCTCGATTGTCTCTTCGCCATGAACTAGAGAAAGCCGCACCAACAAAGAATTGAAAGGTTTTCCTTTAAGCTCGCCGCTCGTGAAACCAAACATTTGCTCCGCAGCCCGATTGCTGGTTTCGATTGCGCCAAACTGGTCCACGGTAACAATGCCGTTTGGCGCGTGATCTAAAACGGCTCCCAAACGAGCGTGGCCCTTTGCGATCGCTTTATTGTTGGCCTCGATCGTTTGCATTGCCATTTTTTTCATCGCTTCATAGAGCAACGTCAGCGTAGTAATCAAAGTGAGCAATCCGCATAGTACCGAAGTATTTAAAAAGCGCGCTTTATCCACGCTCAATTCATGTGGACTTCCCCAGCCCAATTTATCGAAACAAAAAAAGGCCAAAAGCTCGACCAGGGCGGCTACGCCCCAATGGACTCCGGCCTTCGTTCCGGACATGCAAATGGCAACCATGGGAACCGCTACCATCCACATCAAAGGGGCCGACCCTTGTCCCCCGCTGTACCACGCGGCGTAAGACAAGATCCAAAACAAATGAAAGGTTAACAGATTACCGGCAAGGTTGATGCGCCCGGTGAAGCGCAACAATATCGGCACCACGGCGCCACCGACCCCGGCGAGCAAGATAGCGAAACCAACAACCGGGAGTTCCAATACAAAAGCGTATACGGCGCCATATACCGGTGCCCAAAATGAAACCGCAAAGGCAAAGAAGACGACCAAGTTGGCGCGGCGTTTGGTCTCGGCATCGGCCTGGCGAAGCGCGGGCGGCACAAAATACTCGATGACTTCCATGACCTGGTCGAAAACCTGTTTCCAGCCATCTGCTTTGAGGCGAACGAGTCGCATTACGATACGCCGAAGCCCGCTCTTAACCGCCAGTGATGCCCTTTGTGCTTTGGTAAATTGGTTCGCGAATCCGCCGCGTTCGTAAATTTCGGCACACTCTTTCCGACGAATCTTCCCGCTTGTGGTTTTGGGGAGACGGCCAGGCATGACGAAAATTATTTTTGCGACCGAAAGACCAAACGTTTCATGAATTTTACCTTCAATTTCGCGTCGGATCTGATCGCGTTGCGAGAAGGAATGAGGGCCGAGTTCCGCTACGACTACCAGCTCTTCAATCTCGCTACCGTTAGAGACTGAGAAAGTGGCGACTCGTCCCGTGCGAATGCCAGCCACCATCGCCAGATGACGCTCCAAATCTGAGGGATAATAGTTCTGACCGGCAATGATGATCAGATCTTTCTTGCGATCGATAACAAAAAGAGTTCCGTTGGCCTGATAGCCAATGTCGCCGGTTTTCAATTCTCCAGAGCGCAGCGGTAAACCAAAATAGCCGCGACTGATCGAGGGGCCGGACACGACGATCTCACCGACCTTTCGATCTCCAAGCACTTCATCAGTCTCTAAACTGCGAATGCTCACCTTGTGACCTGGCAAAGGCTGGCCGACAGAAACGCAAGGAATGGTAGAATCCTGTAAAGAAACGATGGCCTCGGCATTCTCAATGAGGTGAGCCCGATTCACGTTTTCATAAACTGCTTCTTGATTCAACGGAGGAAAAGTTACGGCGAGCGTGGCTTCGGCCATTCCATATACCGGAAAGAAGGCGCTGGAACGGACTCCGAAGGCAGAAAATCGCCGATTGAACTGGGTAATCACTTTGCTATCGATGGGTTCGGCGCCACAGAAAGCCAAGCGCAATGTAGAAAGGTCGAGACCAGTTAGTTCCCAGTCCGGAGCCCGCTTTACCAACACTGAATAGGCGAAGTTAGGGCCCACCGTCATCGTGGCGTGATAGCGGTGAATTGCCCAGAGCCAGCTCGATGGCTGAGCCACGAAGTTCAAAGGTGACATCAAGTAGGTGGGCACTTTCCAATAAAGGGGGAATAACAGGCCTCCCACTAGGCCCATGTCATGATGGAGAGGAAGCCAAGACACGACACGATCGGAATCGGCTCGAAATTCGGTCGCCAGACCCATCGCCGTTAGATTGGCCGCTAAATTTTCGTGAGTGATGACAACGCCCTTGGGTTCTCCGGTACTCCCCGAGGTGAATTGTAAAAAGGCGATGTCGTCTTTGGTGGGCAAGGGAAGGTCACGATCTTCCTTAAGTTTCTCGCGGATGAGAGACTCAGCGCGAACGTGACTGATGTGTTCGCAGGGAATCTGCGCCACCATCTCGTCTTTGTTCTTTTTCCACGAATGAGTGTCATCGGAAACCACGAGGCATGGCCGGCAGACTCGCACCACTCCCTGCAAGCGCTCTTCAAAAGCCGGCATCCGCCCGAATCCGCGAAAGGGAGGAAGCGGAACCGGCACCAGACCCGCCCGGGTTAACCCCAGAAGTGTGGTGACAAAATCAATGGGGTCTTCAACGAGCATAAGAACACACGACCCCTTGGAGTAGCCGCGCGATTTAAAGTAGACCGCCAATGAGAGAGCTTCGTGCTCCAATTTTCCGTAGGTGATAGTGTCTTCAGTAAATTCACCGCCGCGAGCCGAAAGACGGCTCAAAGCGACTCTTTTAGGATCAGATTGCGCGAAACGGGAAATTCTCTCCCACATCAGCGAAAGATTTTCGCCAAGTGCAGGGAGAGTTTCCTGCGCAGTATCGGTGGTTTGCTGTAACACGATAAGGGTCCTCTAATGTTCCCTATCGGTATTTGGCGGGCAAAAGTTAAGAAACCTTCACGATCTCTGACGCGGCGATCGCACCGTTTCGAAATCAGTGTAATAGCGAAGAGGGTCAGCCACTTCCGGCGGCAATTGCCCTAGCACTTCATGCGAAGCCAGCACCTCGCTTCTAAGCCATTTCTTGGTAGCAAAACGCGAAAGACTTAAGTGCGACAGGGGGAAACCCAACATTTCGCGGGCCGCCACATCGGCAAACGCCAAATGGGCGATCTTTGAATCCGAGAACGTTTTCACCACAACACTCATCCACCAGGCCACGAGGGTTTTAACGACAATTGGGTTAATGCTGGTTCCCGTCTTGGCGACCTGCCGCGGAGACTTTTGCAAACGCTCCGCCCAAGCCCGCACCTTGTCTCCGGTTTGTGGATCCTTCCTCTGATTGCCGGCCGCCGCCCTTGAAATGGATGAAGTAAGCGATGTTCCAAAGCGCTTGGCCCAAGTTGCCGGAAAATCAAGGAAGCCAAAATCGCACAGCGATTCGATGACCTCCTCAGGAGAGACCGAATGCTCACAAAGAGACGCCAACCCCCCAACCGTATTTTTCCACAGCTCGTCTAGAAAAAATCCCCCTTCGCCGTGGGAAACTACCGTCGTAAAACCCATTTTATGGAAACAAAACGCCACCTCGGCCCGGGCCAAGGGTGAAACCACGTTGCGGATCTCGACCAGTTTGCATTGGCTCTGATAGCCGGGCCAGTAAACGCCGTGGCGGGGAACTTCGTTTCGCCTTTGGTTTAAAGGAGCGCTACCTACGTAGAAGGGAATGGACTCACTGTTTCCGGTTTCAAGAAAAACGCCAGCCGCCCGGCCGGGCACGTAACTCTGAAGTTTGAAGCTAAAGCTCTCGGGATCCTGGTTTACCAATGACCTGCCCCAAGCCATAGCGGCCTTGGGCAATCGCAGATTTAGAATTGCCCGTTGGTTATCGAGGCGCCCTTTTTCTGCAATCAGGCGAGCAGACTGTCGCACAAAGAAAAATGAGAGCGCCATCTTGCTCTCGTTTCGCATCACGCTTTCCATCGACGCCTTAAGTTCTCGTCGCGAAGTGAGTTCGTTAAAAGCGTCAGCCGCCGCGCCAATCTGGAGTAGGTGATAGGCGTCATGATACGGTTTTTGGTAGGAAGGCGGTAACGAAAGAATGCGCCCTTCGGTCTTGGTCCACAAAGACTCGTGCGTCTTCTTCGGCGCTTTCTTTCTCTCCATTTTTTTTTCGATTAGTTTTGGCAAAAGTTTTTCTAAATTTCGTTCCCAATTCAGCAGAGGGACAGTTTCATTGAGCAGACCAAATCTCTTCGCGGTAGGCGTGTCCCACTTTTCACCCCACAAAATCAGATCGGTAGCTTTCTCTAAGCCCACCAGGGGGGGAAGAAGCTGAGTGCCTCCGAATGCAGGAACAAAAATGTATTCAGGAATTTCTGTCATGTAGAAAGTAGTTTCTAATGATTCGACGGCCACCCGGTACGTGCAATGTGAAATGAATTCAACTCCGCATCCAAAGCAGCTGCCCTTGACCACGGCCACCGTTGGAACAATGCAATTTTTAACCGCTAGATAGGCCTGGCGAGTGGGTGCGGTTAACTTAATCGCCTCGTCGGCGTTCTTAATTGCGCTGGCCAAAAGCAGCCCAACTCCGTTGATGTAACTTGCCGGTTTGCTGGAAAGAAACAGAACCGCTTTGTGAATCCTAGGGTCAACGATTGCCAAAATTTTGGTTAGTGCTTCAGCGGTAGGATGGTCGAAAATATTAATTTCAGAATTGGGAGTGTCAAACCAAACCCGGAGGTATGGCCCTTTGGTTTCACACGTCAAAGACATGACAGATCTCCTTTACCGGAATGGCAAAGCGCAAAGAAAGTGCGGGGTTACTATCTGAACAGAATTATGCGTTCAGGCCGTCAGCGAGCGCTTTCTCCACGTAGTCATAGAGGGAGCCCACGGTAAGATCACGAGGATCGTCAGCGCTAGCAATCCAGTCGTTCAGCAGAAGCTGACTGCCAAACTCCTCTTCTAACGCGAGAGAAAGCGAAACCATTCGCAGAGAATTGAAACCCAGTACCGAAACAAACGAATCAGCCTTTCGTAAAGCGACGGTCTTTTGCATGACCTTTAGAATCGTAGCCCGAGTTCGCTCTTCGATCTCGGGTCTTTTGAATTGGTATGTAGCGGTTGATTTCACACCAGTCATTATAGCAATTTCAGACGAAAAGGACCGGACGGAATAATTGCCACACTGCGTCGTGCCGGCCTTACCTTTTCCATTCCGCTGAACTCAATCTGATAGTGTTGAAATAGTTGGCGAAGCACCGCGTTCATCTCTTCCATCGCCATTCCCATTCCCAGGCAACGCCGCACTCCGCCACCAAAAGGGAGATACTCGAACGGCGAAGGATCCAGCGTTAAAAACCGATCGGGTAAAAACTGCGTTGGATTCTTGAACGCGCTAGACCTGCGGTGCGCCAGATAAACGCACGGAACCAAATGCACCCCTTTTTCAAACGTCCATTCGCCGAACGAAAAAACCGAATCCAATTTTCTGGCCACGACCGGAATCACCGGCCAAAGTCGCATCCCTTCTTTGATCACTGAATCGAAAAAAGCAACGTCGCAAGAGGCCTCCATTCTTTTTTTTGTGGACGGAGATTTGGCGATTTCGAAAAGAGTCCAGGCAAGCGTAGTGGCCGTGGTCTCATGGCCAGCGATAAGTAACGTCACCACTTGATCGCGAATCTCTTTTTCATTCCAGGCCTCGGACTCGGCGGTTTTCACTAAACCAAAAAGCAAAGCCTCCTCGTCTGGATTATTTTTCTGACGCGCAATTTCGGCGGCGACTACCGTGTCCAGCCGATTCAAATTCCGATGGAGTCGTTCCATCGCCTTGCCCCCGCCGCCCTCATCGAGAGCGGCCTGCGCATTAAAATTCACACCGGTCATGAACGCTAAAACCACCTCTGAAATGGCGGTGGCGGCACTTGCCTTGCCGAAGATCGCACGAACTATTAAATGAAGCGAAATTTCGAGACAAAACTCGTGGACAAGGTTTTCTTTGCGGCATGCCCTCAACCATTCGGCGGTCACCTCATTGAGTGAGTCTCTCCACAATTCGAGCCAGGGCGGCCGAAAAAGCGGCAACATGCCCTTGCGGTGCTTTTGGTACAGCGGGCCATCGGTGAGAAGTATTGAATTTTCTCCGAGAAAGGGACGCAACATCTCTTTTCCCTGTCCGCCTAAAAACTGGGTCGCATCACCTTGAAAAATTGCCCTAATGAACTCCGGATCGGATGTCACCACATGAGGGCCAAGGCCTTGAAAATTCAGGCAAAAGGTTTCTCCAAACTGAGCCGAGCACTCGTCCAAGAAGGCATAGGGCCTAGAGAACCAATGAAAGGTCTGTTCGATCGGGCTTTGAGACGGGCCATGGGGAAGACTCAACGGAACCTCATTTTTAACGAAATTAAATCACGCCTTAAGCCGAAAAGGAAAAGGTACCGGTATAAAATGGCAAAAATCGAAAAAAATCTGGCGGAGTCACAACTTAGGGTAGCGCCCACTTCCGACTTGCCAATTCAGCAACGGCTGCGCCGAATACCCCGCTCTGCAGTTGCGGCGGTTTGCGTTGGACTGGTACCAGCCGTGACTGCTTTGATCCCATTTACGTGGCTTGCCACCCTGGTTAGCGCGCTCCTCGTTTTGATTACTTTACGACTCACCGAAAATCTAGCTTCCCAATCACAAACCGCAAAAACCACGCCGCTTAAACTCGTGAATACCTCTACGAAAGTAAAGACAGCCGACGCCCCGTCTCTAAATCGCCACATTGGCCTTTTTCAGTTTGATGCCGAAGGAAAAATTTTATCGACGAATTTCGAAGGCCTGGCCCGCAGTGGCTACCCGGTAAAAGCTCTAGCCCAACATGATTCAATTGATTTATTGTTCGCCGCCAGCCCGGCAAAAAAGCGCCGGTGGTGGGATGAGCTGAAAAACCAAGGACATGTGTCAATCGAAATTGAAGACGCCACCGGCACGGCCAATGAGATGGCTCGCTGGCTTATTCACGGATACCGCACTGGCGAGGGTAAGACCGCCAACTACTCGGCAGTTGTCGAACCGGTCTCAGAACAACGGGAATCCGCACGATTGCGATCCGAGCGGCTGCAGAGCATGGGAACCCTCGCCAGTGGAATTGCGCACGACGTGAACAACGCACTGCTTCCGATTCTTTTTGGCGCCGAGATGATTGAGAACGACCCCGAAGGAAATGACACCAAAAATTTAGCCAGCCTGATCCGAAAAAATGCCGAGCGGGTGCAGGCCATCATGCGCCAGATATTATTATTCGTAGGTGGTTTTAAACCGGGTAGAGATCACGTGGACTTCGCTCGGGTGATTCGTGATAGCGAAGAAATCTTGCGGCACAGCCTGCCCAAGGGCATCAAGATCAATGTTCAAATCCCACACGACCTTTGGGGCGTAATTGGCGAAGAGATACAAATCTCGCAAGTGCTGATGAACCTTTGTTTGAACGCTCGGGATGCGATGCCAGCCCAAGGCAGCCTTTCGGTCAACGTCAGCAACGTGATCGTCGACGATATTCAGTCGGCCCAAAACTCCGAAGCCAGCAGCGGACCCCATGTGCTTTTACAGATCGAAGACACCGGCAGCGGCATTCCACCGGAGATCATCGACAAAATTTTTGACCCTTTCTTCACGACGAAGGGCATTGGAAAAGGGACGGGCCTCGGCCTCTCTACCGTTTTAGGTATCGTCCGCGCCCACGGCGGCTTCTTAAGCGTGATGACCCAAAAACAAAAAGGGACAAAATTTAAGGTGTGGTTTCCGGCGATTAAGAATCCTGAATTTCGAGAAAATGCAGACCCCTTCCCCGTGCCCCGGGGCAACGGTGAGACCATTCTGATCGTTGATGACGAACCGTCGGTGAGACAAATGACGGAGCAGACGCTGAAAAACTGGGGGTATAACGTGGTTACCGCGGCGGACGGCACCGACGCCGTCGCGATCATGGCCGAACGCAAAACACCGATTGATTTGGTTCTATGCGACATGATGATGCCGTTGATGGATGGCGCTTCAACCATGCGGGCCTTGCGCACGATTGCTCCCGAAATCCCGATGTTGGCCATGAGCGGTTTGATTGAAGATATGGCGTTGGACGCACGCGAAGCGGGAGCCATGGTTCTTTTGCAAAAGCCCTTTTCTGGAAAAGCACTTTTGAAAACGGTGTCGCTATTTGTACGAACGGGAAACCAAGCGGCTGAGTTTGTGAAGAAGGAAAGTTAGATCAATGGTTAGTCCGAAGAAAATTTTGGTCGTTGACGACGACGCTGGCATCCAGTTCATGATGCGACGCCTTCTAGAGAAGAAGGGGTACGAGGTGATCGTGGCGAATTCTGGCGATGATTGCCTAACCAAGGTCGCCACTGAGTCACCCCATCTGATTATTTTGGACATTGCGATGCCCGGCACGGGAGGCCTCGCCGCACTTGAGGCACTTAAAAAAAATGAAAACTGGTGCCAGATCCCAGTAGTACTGGTCAGCGGTGACCCTTCACACGAGAAAACTCAGGTAGTATCCCGTCTCGGCGGCGACGATTTTCTTGCCAAACCGTTTAAGTCAGATGACCTGGTTAGTCGTCTTAGCAAACACTTAATGCAGCTCGATTTTACGTCATTGAAGACGTTGCTATTTCAGTTACGCGTGCGCGATTCAGCGCTGACCGCGTTAGCGGGACATGCCGCCGGGAAACCGGTTGATGTCTATCAATCGAGCTATCAAGGAATGACGGTCTATATATTGGTGCCGCCCGGATTTGAGTCTAAAGATGCCCGATCCGTGGACGAAGCCATTGCCTCGCAAAAGATCCAAGTCATAGCCAACATGGGTTTCTCATGGAAACGCCTTTGGCCGCACCCTAACCGTGAAATACGAAAGGCGAGCTAGCTCGCCTTTTATAGATCCAGAGACAAACTCGTATTAAAAAATTTATTCTTCTGGCGCTTGAATGGAGTCGTAATCGACCTTCGACACGAACTTGGTGACGGTACGGCCTTCGTAACTACCCTTTACCGCATACCGAATCTGCAGCGTGCCATCTTTATTAGTCTTGGTAATCTTGATTCGTTTCACTGCGGACACCGGCACTTGTACTTTGGCGCGGGTTTTCACATCGTAAAAGGTAATTTCCATGAGCCACTCCAATGTTGTGATGCGTCTATACCTAACCCTAATTTTAACCGAATTTTGCCGCGAGTGTCAGCCTAAACTGCCTAGCCTAGAGAAATCTGTCGAATAGGAATGCCGAAACTGGCGATGTCATCAAGGGGGGTGGCCGATACCAACACGAGACTTGAGCTGGTGTCACCCTCCAAAAACTCCACCAGAGCCAAGCTGATACGGTCTTGACCTTGAGCGTCTGAATCGTGGAACGGGTCGTCAAGAATCAACAAACGCGGTTGCTTCATTAGTGCAATGGTTAAAAGCAGTCGTTGCCGCATCGCCTGACTCGCCGCTTTCCAACTGAGTGAAAAATCGTTCTTGTCCAGTAGACCGAGCGATTCTAGTTTCAGGGCGGATTCCCGATCTCCGGCCTCCCCCTCTAAAATGCCCAAGAAAGTTTGCGGCAAGTGAAACACGGCATTACGAAGCTGCGGAATAAAACCAATTTCCTCGGGCTCCATTTGCCTTTCGACGTCACCCGAGCTGGCCACCTGCGTGCCGCCGAGCAGACGAAGTAGCGTCGATTTTCCCGAACCCAACGGCCCCCGCACCCACAAGATCTCCCCGGCCGCCAAGGAAAAATTCAGGTTCTGAAAAAGAAAATGGCCGCCATCCGTGCAATAGCCCAAATCACGGGCAGACAACAGTGTGGAATCAAGGTCAGGGGTCACGGATTTTGATTAAAGCGCAAACGGCATAGTTTGAAAACAGGTATGGCACCTGTTAAACGTCTCCCATGCAGAGTCCTTCTGAAATTTGGGTGAAAAAAGTTGGCGTTAAATACCCGGTTATCTGCGGCGCAATGTACCCGTGCAGCAACCCAGAGCTGGTCGCCGCGGTCAGCGAAGCGGGAGGCCTGGGAATCGTGCAGCCTTTGTCTCTGGTTTACGTCTATAAATACGATTTGCGAGCCGGGCTTAAACACATTCGTTCCCTCACCGCAAAACCTTACGGCTTCAACATACTCACCGAAGCGTCGTCTAAGATTTACCTCGATAGAATGCGTGCCTGGCTAGACATCGCACTAGAAGAAGGCTGTCGGTTTTTCGTCACCGCGCTCGGCAATCCTAAGTGGATCGTCGACCGCGTCAAACCCATGGGTGGTTTGGTCTTTCATGATGTCACCGAGCGCAAATGGGCTGAAAAAGCCTTGGCCGCCGGAGTTGACGGATTGATCTGCGTAAACCGCCGGGCGGGCGGCCACGCCGGTATCAAATCTCCCGAAGAACTATTCCAAGATCTGGCGTCCTTAAAAGTTCCCTTAATTAGCGCCGGCGGAGTGGGAGACGCCCAAGGATTTATGCAGGCGTTAAATCAAGGTTATTCGGCCGTGCAAATGGGAACGCGCTTTATTGCTACCCTAGAGTGCACTGCCCACGATGATTACAAAAAGGCGATCATCGACGCCAAAGAGTCCGACATCATACTCACGGAGCGGCTCACCGGCGTTCCGGTTTCAGTCATTGCCACGGCATCGGTAAAGAAATTTGGGACTACCGCTGGGCCAATTTCGCGCTGGTTACTCAAACATCCGAGAACCAAACATTGGATTCGCCTTTATTACAGCCTGCGTTCCTTTCGGACATTGAAGAAAGCATCGTTAAAAGGGCTGGGGTACCTAGATTTCTGGCAGGCCGGAAAAAGCGTGGCCACCATCCATAAAGTGCTTCCGGCCGCCGAGGTGGTTCACGATTTTGGCGAAACGTGGCTGAAATCACGCTAACCATTTTTTTGTTGGTAATTGCACAAGCTGGCGGAATAATGGGCAATCACTAATTTTTGAACTCCGCGCAGCAAGGGGCCAACCATCCTCGATTTAGGAAAAAAGAACAAAGCCGGCATGTCGCCGATCATTCGTCTGCCGCGGTCACTATTCGATAAGATATGGCACGGGATTTTAGGCAAGGCCCGCGACCCGCATGATCCCGAACTTGGGCATAAGATGTCTTTGGTCGCCTTTTTAGCTTGGGTTGGCTTAGGCGTGGACGGCCTGTCGTCCTCCGCGTACGGCCCCGAAGAGGCGTTTCGTGCTCTGGGTCAACACTCTTACCTGGCGCTTGGCCTGGTTCTCGCCACTGGGATTACGGTTTCCGTTATTTCTTTCGCCTACAGTAAATTGATCGAACATTTTCCGCATGGTGGCGGTGGCTACGTGGTGGCGACGCAACTCTTGGGCCGCTCCGCCGGCGTGGTGTCAGGCTGCGCCCTATTCGTCGACTACATCTTAACGATCACCGTCTCGATCGCCGGAGGTGGTGACGCAATCTTCAGTCTACTGCCGCTTGAGTATCAGCTTTATAAAGTTCCCGTTGAGCTGTTGGCCCTGGTTTTTCTCACTCTGCTAAATCTGCGCGGGCTTAAAGAGTCGATTAAGGTGGTGGTACCTTTTTTCATCCTGTTTTTGGTGACTCACGTGATTTTAATCGTGGGTGGAATCGTATTGCATTTTTCTGATTTCGCTCCGTTGCTCGAACGCACACAAACGGGGTTTAATGCCGGAAAATCCACTCTAGGCTGGTGGGGAATGATCGTGCTGTTTCTGCACGCTTATTCGATGGGCGGTGGCACTTACACCGGCATCGAAGCGGTATCCAACGGCGTTGGCGCCTTGCGTGAGCCGCGAGTGGCCACGGCCAAACGTACCATGCTTTACCTGGCGATTTCTCTCTCGATCACGGCCGGCGGCTTGTTACTTTGTTACATGCTTTACGATGTACGCCCGATTGAGGGTAAGACGCTGAACGCAGTTCTCGCCACGGCCTTTGCCGGCAATTGGACAATTGGCGGCTGGCGAGTGGGAGCCTGGTTTGTATATATTTTAATTCTGTCCGAAAGTATTTTGCTGATGATCGCAGCCCAAACTGGCTTCATCGACGGCCCCCGCGTGATGGCCAATATGGCGGTTGACTCGTGGTTGCCGCGGCGGTTCTCAAGTCTCACCGACCGACTCACGATGCACAATGGTATTTTTCTTATGGGTGCCGGCGCCATTTTACTGCTAATCGCCACCCAAGGGCATATCGGCACCCTGGTTGTGATGTACTCGATCAACGTTTTCATCACCTTTTCTATCTCGTTGGCATCGATGATCAAACACACCTACACCACTCGGTTTGAGCATCTGGATTGGAAGAAGAATATTGCGGTACATTCGCTGGGATTTTTGCTCTGCTTTTCGATCTTACTGGTGATGCTCGTCGATAAATTTGCCCAAGGCGGTTGGTTGACCATGGTCATTACCGGATGCTGCATCGGCATCTGCGTAATGATTCGCAATCATTACAAATTTATTGCCCAGCGGATTAAGCACATTGAATCACGCATAATGAAAGTGGTAGTGCCGTCGCCGCAGTTGGCCGAGATTAAGAACAGGCCTCTTCCCGATTTTGATGCCAAAAAACCCACCGCCGTCATTTTGGTGGGCGGTTATAGCCGTTTGGGCCGGCGTAGTTTATTGGCCGTGCTAAGGTTTTTTCCGAACACCTTTCACAACGTGGTGTTTCTGTCGGTGGGCGTGATCAATTCTGAGTTTTTTAAACGCGGCGAAGTGGAATCTCTCGAGCGCCGCACCGAAGAGTCACTTTCGAGCTACGTCGCGATATCGAATCGGCTTGGCTTACCAGCCCGCTACGCTTTTAAAAGCGGAACTGACGTGGTTTACGAGGCCTCGAACCTCTGCGTCGAGTTGTCGCGCCAGTATCCCCACGCGATCTTTTTTGCCGGCGAGTTGGTATTCGAAAAGCCAACTTGGTTCGATAAAATTCTACACAATGAAACGGCTTACGCCATTCAAAGGCAGATCCGTTTTGCCGGACTCGCCATGGTTATTCTACCGCTAGTTCTGCATGATGGCGGAGAGTTAGCCGAAGAAAGTCAGTTGACCGAGAATGACACGCTCTGATCCACCGCACCAAGTCCGTCACCACATCACGAACCAGAATACAACGGTAACCGAGGTCTTAAGCCAACACTTTGGCCTAACCCCCGCGCAGATCGCCATGGTGTTTCATTTTGGGGCAATTTACCAAAACAAGAAAAGAATTCTTGAAGACCGCCCGCTCGAAACGGGCGAATACCTGCGAGTGCATTTAAAACCCAAAAGATTTGCGGTGGATGAGATCAACTGGAAAGAGTGTGTGGTACACGAGCACGAAGAGTTTATCCTCGTGGATAAACCGCCGGGAATCCCCACCATTGCTTCCGTCGACAATCGCATTGAAAATGTCTTGCACCAAATGCGCGAGGCGACGCATCTCAACCTTTTGGTCACCCAGAGAATCGACGTCCCGGTAGGCGGGCTGGTGGTATTTGCAAAAACCGGCCGGTTTCAAGAATGGTTTAACAAAGCGCTGTCGGAGCACAAGGTAGATAAGTTTTATAAAGCGTTGGTGCAAAAACCGATTTCGTCGGGCCGCAAAACTCATTTTATGGAGCCATCGGATCGGGCCCCAAAAACCTTGGGCGCAGAAGAGAAAACGGGCTGGTTAAAGTGTGAACTCACCACTCACACCTGCGATAAGTTCGCCTACCTTTCACCAACGATGGAGGCCGAAGCAATGGCTCCGGCCGAAAAGCTTTACGAGCTCACGCTTCAGCTTCACACCGGCCGAACCCACCAAATTCGCGCCCAGCTTTCCTATTTAGGCAGCCCCATTCTCGGCGACAAGGCTTACGGTTCAGATTACGCGTTTCCCTACGCAACCCTTACCCGTGAGCACATTGGTTTAGCGTGCGTAAAAATTCGCTTTAGAAAAGGGTACGAATTTGAGTTTGAATTGCTGCCTTACTGGCGGAGGCGATCACATCAAAAAACGCTTACGCTCTGATCGGGTCGGCAAACGACAGCTCTCTTTTTTCCCAAACCATTTATAGCGATTCTTTGCGACAAAATCGTAGGCTCCATCGCGTACGAAGCGAGGCACCACTTGAAATACCACCGCCCAACGCATCATGCCACCTAAACGGGCCGCCACCTTAATTACCGCCGTAGATTTATTATAAACTCCGGTTTCATCTTTAAGGATCAGGGAAGTGGGGTCTTCATTTTCAACCGCTCGATACTCTACGTCTAAATTTTTATTGGCGTACTGGCTTTGCAATGCACTCACCCTAAAAATTTGATTAGCGTCTTCGGCAAAGAGCCAATCGACGAAACTACTGCATAAGCCGCACACCCCATCAAAAAAAACGACCGGAGGCTCGGCGGTGAACTTTGGATGAATCCAGCGCGCATCAATCGCGACTAAGCTAAATAGTAAAACCCAATAGATTAGACCGTGCTGAAAAAGGACGGCGCTGCTGCCCACCTGATAAACCAAATAGACGCAATACCAGCCGGCCCCAAAAAAAAGAATTTCCGCGAACCACATCCAAGCTGGCGGCACTTCCCATTCGGCCCTTCGATTCGACATCGCCGCAAAGGGTTCCCCCTCGGCAACGGCGACCAGCAGGAGACCCGCGCTAGCGTTGAGAACCAATAAACTCCAGGGCAATTGCGGTGAGAGCCAGAAGTTGGCAAGAAGTAGGGGAATGAGAATGCCCGCCATGATTCGCCGCCGCCACCCCAATAGCAATAGACCTGCAATTGAACCGGTGACGACGCGAAGCCAGATGGGCGCGTCGACCGAGCCTGTGATTGCCCCGATAAGAATCGCCAAAGCGGTCAGGATTCGGAATAAGGCGAACTGCGTCGGCGAACCTTTGCGCGGAGTAATATCAGCCATGCAACCCCTCTTTTTTACTCACCACTCTAAAACTACTTTGCCGGCTTGCCCTGATTTTACTGCGGTGAAGGCTTGAGTAAAATCTTCGGCCTTATATCTATGGGTAATGACTGGCTCAACGTTAAGTCCACAACTTAAAAGCGCCGTCATTTTATACCAGGTCTCGTACATTTCACGGCCGTAGATGCCCTTGAGGATAAGCCCTTTAAAAATAACTTGGCTCCAGTCCAAAGATACCGGCTCGGGGAATATTCCAAGGTTTGCGACTTTTCCCCCGTGGTTCATGCTCTCAATCAACGACCGAAACGCGTGGGCGTTACCCGACATCTCAAGCCCCACGTCGAAGCCCTCTTTCATGCCGAGCTCTTTCATGACGTCGGCCATTTTTTCTTTGGCCGCGTTCACGGTTCGGGTGACCCCGAATTGTTTCGCCAGTTCCAGGCGAAAGGGATTCACATCCGAAATCACAATGAATCGGGCCCCAGCTTGGCGGGCAATCGCCACGGCCATCAGCCCGATCGGGCCGGCGCCGGTAATCAGCACATCTTCGCCGACCAGATCAAAGGAGAGGGCGGTGTGCACAGCGTTACCGAGCGGATCAAAAATCGCCGCAACATCATCACTGACCGAGTCGGGCACCGGAAAGGCATTCTCAGCCGGGATCGCCAAATATTCGGCAAAACAGCCGGCCCGATTCACACCGACGCCAACGGTATTGCGGCATAGATGCCGTTTACCCGCACGGCAATTACGACAGTTTCCGCAAGTCAAATGGCCTTCGCCAGAGACCCGATCTCCTTTTTTGCACCCACCAACGGCACTACCCACTTTTTCAATCACCCCCACAAACTCGTGGCCCACCACCATGGGA
This sequence comes from Pseudomonadota bacterium, assembly GCA_043718025.1. GTDB lineage: Bacteria > Bdellovibrionota > FAC87 > UBA2466 > UBA2466 > JBGSST01. The sequence goes on along the minus strand of JAYSWN010000068.1, from coordinate 20,994 downwards.
ACGGGAATGGTTTTCTGCGCCCACGGATCCCAGTCGTGAATGTGCAAATCAGTGCCGCAAAGCGCGGTCTTTTTGATTTTGATCAAAACGTCGTTGTGCCCAATTTCCGGAACCGGCACGTCTTTAAGCCAAAGGCCTGCCTCACGTTTTTCTTTGACCAGCGCTTTCATTGAGTTCTCCGTTTATGAAATCACACCTAGTTTTTTACCGACGGTTTCAAAGGCACCGATCACCTGATCCAACTCCGCACGAGTGTGAGCCGCCGAGATCTGGGTGCGAATCCGCGCTCGCCCTTCGGGCACCACCGGATAAGAAAAGCTGATCACGTAAATGCCTAACTTTAACAGCTCTTCGGCCATCGTAGCGGCAAGTTTGGCCTCGCCAAACATGACCGGCACGATGGGATGAATTCCCGGAACAATATTGAATTTGAGCGCCGTCATCTTTTGGCGGAAATAGGCGGTATTTTGCCAAAGCGATTGGCGAAGCGTCGCCTCTTTCTCGATTAAGTCTAACGCAGTGAGCGAGGCGGCCGCAATCATCGGCGCCAGCGAGTTCGAAAAAAGGTAGGGACGCGACCGTTGCCGCAACCACTCGACGACCTCTTTTTTTCCTGAAACGTATCCGCCCGAGGCACCGCCCAGAGCCTTACCCAAGGTGCCGGTAAGCACTTCAAATTTGGCGTGTAACCCGAAATGCTCGGGCGTGCCCCTTCCGCCCGGGCCGCAAAAGCCGACGGCGTGGGAATCATCCACCATCACCATGGCATTGTACTTGTCGGCAAGTTCACGAATGGCGGGCAAATTTGCCAGCGTGCCGTCCATCGAAAACACTCCATCGGTAACCACGAGACGAAACCGAGCGCCTTGGGCGTCTTTCAACTGCTTTTCCAAATCGACCATGTCGCCATTGGCGTAGCGAAAGCGCGTCGCCTTACATAGACGAATGCCATCGATGATGCTGGCGTGATTTAACGCATCGCTAATTACCGCATCTTCCGCCGATAAGATGGCTTCAAAAATTCCACCGTTAGCGTCAAAGCACGAGCCATAAAGGATCGTGTCCTCGGTTCCCAAGAACTGGCTGAGGCGTTTTTCTAAATCACGATGAACGCTCTGCGTGCCGCAGATGAATCGGACGCTGGAAAGCCCGAAGCCCCATTCATCTAACGCTTTTTGGGCCGATGCCACCATGGCCGGATGGCTGGAGAGGCCGAGGTAGTTATTGGCACAAAGGTTGATTACGGTTTTTCCGCCGGTTTTAATTTCGGTGGCCTGAGGTGAGGTGATCTCACGTTCGGACTTATAGAGCCCTTTTTCTCTGACCGTCTGAATCTCTTGTTTGAGGTGTTCTAGTAGTCCAATTGGCATGAAGAGTACTTACCACAGCCCCCGAGCCTGTTCACGTTTCCGTTCGGGCTGCTCTCTGTCCTCGCCAGGTCGACTAAAGGTCATTATTCTTTGACCATGCCGCTTGAAACCGTGGGTCTATTTCTGATTGGTCTTTTGGCCGGAACCATTGATGCGGTTGCCGGCGGCGGGGGCCTGATCACACTTCCCGCCCTTATTCTGGTAATAGGCCACGGCATCCACTCCGTGGCCACAAACAAAATGGCTGGCCTTTCCGCTTCGCTATGCGCATTTTTAGTCTACTTAGCTAAGGGCCATTTCGATTGGCGTCGTGGGGTCTCATTTGCCGTGTGGGTAGCGTTTGGCTCATTGGTCGGCAGCCGCATGGCCGAATGGTTTCCGCGCACGGTGTTTGTTTGGATCTTGTGGGGATCGAGCCCGTTGTTGCTTTGGCTCGTTCTAAAAAAGGACCTGTGGTTGGAGCAGCACCTTCCAACGCAGGAAGTAGAGTCGCCCGAACGCAAGCGAACGCTCGATTATTTTAGCCCGCCCTTAATTGTTTCAGGCATTTTGGCCGGCTTTTACGATGGCCTATGGGGTCCCGGCGGCGGCACCCTTATGTTTCTCGCGTTATTCTTCGTTGCGAAACAGCCGCTCTTAAATGCCATCACCATTGGCCGTTTCGCCAATCTGGCGTCGGCCACTACGGCGCTAATTAGTTACGGCAGTCAGGGTTACGTAAATTGGAATATCGGTGCGCCGCTGGCGGTGGGAATTGGCATCGGAGCTTGGATTGGAGCCCATCAAGCAAGCCGTTACGGCCATCGTATCGTGCGACCAATGCTCGCGGTGGCGGTAACCTTATTACTACTACGTTTGGCTTGGGAACAGTTTGCCGTGCAGTGAACTAGCGCAGACTAGGGTAGCTGCTCAGGCTCCACACGGTAGCAAAGTCCCAACCAACGTAGGTGCCTTGGCTCTGCATTTCTAAAGTGGTCTTTGCCATGCCCCCGCTCGAAATTCCGGTACCAGAGGTTTGTGAATCAAAATAACTGCTGGTTACCGTGCCGGTGTTCAGGCCACCAAAGCCGCCCAAATTGGCTCCGGTTGCGGCCACCGCCCCGCTAGAAAAACCGTTTACGATGGTGGCTTCGTTTTGTCCGAAAAATCCACCGACGTTGGACTTGCCCTGCGCCGAGGCCGTGGAGTAGCTGTCGGAAATCGTGCCAGAGAAGTTATCCGCGACCAAACCACCGACGATTCCGTAAGCCGTACTTGAAGCCACCACTGATCCGGCGGAGCGGGACTTTGAGATGATACCGCGGTTCAACCCCACCAAGCCACCCAGTGTATCGATGCCTTGAAGGGCGACATTGGCCGAGCTCTGCGTAATGGTGCCTTCGTTACGGCCCACCAACCCGCCGGAGCTATAAGAGGTAACCAGCGCCCCGGTCACGTGACAATTTTGTACCACTCCACCGGCTTGATTCCAGCCGAGTAAAACTCCGGCTTGAAAACTGCCCACTATAGAAGCTCCGGTAACCGTCACATTGCGAATCGCTCCTGAAGAATTCGCAAATAACATTGTCCCCTGCAGGTGATTGAGTACGTAGCCATTGCCGTCGAAACTACCGGTGAGATCGGCAATCGCAAAAAGCGCGGCTCCACTTAAGTCCAAGTCTTTCACCTGAACATAGTGAAAGGCACCGTTTCCGGGTTCGGTAATTTTGTGCAGCTGGGCCACGGTGCAAATCAGATAGGGATCATTCGAGCTACCCAGACCACCGCCAAAGGGGCTGGCCAACAGGTCGCAGTTGCCTTCATAAAGGTGCTGGGTTCCGCCCCCGGTGGTGCTGGTGGTGCCGCCGGTAGTTGAAGGGGCCGCAGATTTTCCACAGCCCTGAAGCAAAACCGCGAGAGCAACGAGTAAAGTTACAACTAAGCCACGCATGGGGTCACTCCCTTTATAAGAGTCTTCCCATTCAGTGTCGCAAACGACCGTGTCTTGCTAGTGGGCAGGTTGTGAAAACTTGAGCACAATATTCAAGAAACGCCCATATTTGGTGCCATTGTGAAATCGGCCGCTTTTTCGCGAGACTAATTTCCAAACAATCCCTTGATCGCTTGATTCACCTCTTTGCTAACCCCAGGCGCCACTTTCTGAATCTCTTGCTGCACCTGTTTTTGCACCTCGGCTTTGGCCTTAGCCGCCAACGCTTTAGAAACATTATTCAACGCCACTTTGGCCAGGGCTTCGGGCACGGCACCGTAATTAATCTCGGGGGCGAAACAGGTTCCCCCAACCTTTATCGGAAAGCGAACTGGATTGGCTCCGTCGGCCAAGAGCGGGTTCACCTGAATGCCATTGGATTCCACCGAAAGGTCACGGGCCTTGGTGAGGTTGTAGGTATCGACCATCTCCCAATTGGCCCGCAACGAGTAGTCCAATAATCCCACTTCAGTGGCGCCATTAAAATCAATGCCCTTATTGGCTCTCGATTTGGCCGAAAAATTAGGCGCCGAAAACTTGCCGCCGGCGATGGTGAAATCACTGCCCACCGATTCATAGGCGGTGTCAGTTTTCAGCTGGGGAACCGTTTTTCCACCCAATCCCGGAACCGTCTTACTAAGATCACCGATAGCTTTATTGATACCGTCGGAGGCCATTCTGCCAATATCGATACTCGTGAAGGTGGCGTTTTCGATTCGCATGTTTCCAGCAACCTTTAAATTCTTTTTGGCCGGATCAGGATTAAAACTGGCGCCCGTGCCCTCCATTTTAAAGTTCGCTTTTCCGATGACGGTATTCTTGAACAAGGAAAGCTGTGACGCGACCGCCTTTTGCATATCCAAACCGGTCACCTCCAACTTTAAACGGTAGGTGGGAGTCTTGGGCTTGAGCGCAACCGCCATCGAGGTAAATAACTTACCGTCAAAGACGTTCATCGCGAACGAGTCTAAGGCGAGGTTTAAATTATTGAGCGTCATCAACGCATTCATCGCACTCATCTTAACGCCCTTAGCCGTTACAAAAGGCAGCGAGGCGCGCGCATTTAACGTAGCCTTCGCCATCAATTCATTTTGGCGCAGCGGATCAAGTAGGGCGTCGAAATCAGACGCGTTGGCGTTGGCATCGGCCCCCGTCCCCGTCCCCGAACCCGAATTGCCGGCAGCCGGAGCGGCCTCTTTGGCGGCGGCAGTTTTGGGAAACTCAATGAGCTGATCCAAATCTAAGCCACCCACCGAGGTCACGTTCACCGCGATTTTAGGCGCCGCAAAAGAGAGCACGGAGGCAACGATTTTAAGATCGTTTCCCGGCGCTTTCATGGTGATCGTCGCGTTCTCGAGCTTATCCGTAACCACCCGAATCGAGCCGTCAAAATGCGGCTGCGTCTTCAAATTTGGAGCTTTAGCGGTGAAGTTTTTGAAATCCACGCTGGCTTTGTATTGTGGAGAGTTTGCGGTGCCGCCGAGATCGGCACTAAAGCCCGCTGCGCCTCCCAGCTCGTACTCTTTCAACATCGGCAAAAGATCAGACCATGGCTTAAGCTCAAACTGAGCCGCCACCAATTTGAGATCGAACACGGGAGTGCTGTCTATTTGAGTCACCGCCCCCGAGCCATTGACCACCACATTAAAAAAGACCGCTTTTAGGCTTTTTAAATTGGCCGCCGTCGGACTTACCGTAACCTCGAGCAGTAGATTGGTGGCGAGGCCCGCTTTCTTTTCAAACAGACCCGGCATTGAAATTCCTACGCCATCTAAATCAGCCTTCACGTTGAGCGTACCGCTTTTGAAATCAACACCCTCAAACGTAGGCACCAGGGTTCCCGTAATTTTTGCAGGCCCTTGAACCGCCAGAGTTTTGCCCATTCGCGTGTCGAGAGAGGCCCATATTTCAAAGTCAGATGGTTTCGTGAGCGAAATACTTCGGATACGCAGGTTGAGATCTTTGATCTCCGACACCAATTTGGTGGCCTCATCACGGTACGAAAATTGGGCTTGAGTCATCTCCACGCCCAGCGCGGCGCGACTGGCCATCGCCGGCAATTTGGTTTTTTCGGTCGAAGGCGTAGAAGGCTCGTCTTTTGTTTTTACGGAGCTAGGCTTCATGAGCGACATCACATTGAGCTTGCCCGCCTTATCTTTTAGCACCCTAATTTCTGGCGACTTCATTTTGAAGGTGAGCACCGGATTTCCCGAAAGCAATGGCGCAAAGGGCACATGAAAAAAGACGTCTTTGGCCGAAACCACCGATTGCCCTTTTTTATCGGCAATCGTGAAGCCGTCGACCTGAATGCGGATTTGACCCCAGAGTGACAGCGTAAGCTTTCCAAGATCTAGTTTGCCGTTAATATTTTCGTTGGCGATTTTTATTATCTCGGGGCGGTAGCTATCTACGTTAATGACGAAAGGGAGGACGATGATTGCCACGAGCAACACCCCCAGCAATCCCCCGAAAACCTTTGCCCCTGTTTTTGCCCATTTCGGCATACGCTGTCTCCCTAACTGAAAGTGATGAATACGCTCAAATAATTTGGCGGATTGTACGGGTAACAGTTGATGGTGTTAACCTTTTTTTGGGCCGAACTTTTCTTAAGCTACCGGTGCCGCGGTGTGGTAAATCCGACCGTGGGACTAAACTGGGAGGAGTTTTGAAGTTACCGTCGCTTGAGTTGATCCAATCGCACCATAGTTTTCCGGGCCCCTTTGTGTTCAAAGTCTTAGGGCAATCCGGAGTTTTGACCGAAAGTGCAGTGGTGGAGCTGATTAAAAAGCACTCCCTCGGCGCCCGCGTGCTTACCGTGCGCGAATCCGAAAGTGGCAAACACGTGGCCATTACCGTGGAAGCCCTGGTCAATCAGGCTGTCGACGTACTCGAAATTTTTAAACTCCTGCACACGGCCCCCGGGCTGACGATGATTTTGTAATGTCTATGTTGCCGCCCAATTTAGCCTTGGTCCCCGCTCCAAGCCCTGAGGAAGACGCGCCGTCAGAACACATCAACGATGGCTTCACCGGACGCGGCATTCCCTTTCGCATTCTCATGGAGCAAGTTCGTAATACGGCCCCCTTCTTATTTACGGAAGAGGCTAAGTTCACCGAAAAAGAGCCACACCTGGAGGCCCTGCGGGAATGGGGCCGCAAGCCCACCACCCTGACCAATGCTGAGATGACTCATGGCGAATATTTCCGGCTCTGTTTGCAATGCCATCACGGCACGGTGGCCACTTTTGTTCCCACCGATGTCGACGTGCACATTCGTTTTAAGTTATGGCAGCCGCCGATTTCGGCCACCGCCCGCCGCGAAATGGCCGAACTGGTGATCCAGAGCCTTGGTTGGGACTTTAGCCGGGTATCGACACGCTACGTGATCTCGCCCTCCACCGGTGAGCTGTTGAGTGGACACCAGGGCGAATGGTTTTCAACCGCGGCCGCAGCTTACGTCTCGTGCATGAAGTGGGAAGAAGACTTGGCGCATACTTTAAGCGATCTGATCATCGCCGAAATTCACCGCGAAGCTCAAGTCTTTGAAGAGATGAAGGCTAAAAAAGACGGCCTTGGCCTTCACCAAACCGCCACCGTGATCGCCCATAATTTGGGCGACCTCGACCGGGTCTTCGACCAGTGGGAACTGGCGGACGATAACCCGTTAAAAAAAATCGCCTACAAGGCGGGGCACGTAGAAAGCGGGCCCCTGCCCCGCGAACTGTGGGAGGCCGGCGAGCTCAACAAGGCATACATGGCCAATGAGAACCACCGCCATTTCGCCCTGCGCCGCCCCCGGAGCTTACGTCGATCAGAAAAATTTCTTTTGCCCTTTGCGCCGTTTTTAGACGATTGGGGAAAATTCATCGCCGCCACGCCACTGCTCTCTTCCGCTGAGAAAGGCGACGTAGCCGAGTCGTTGGTCGACGGCTGGGTGCGCCTGCCCAAAAATGTGGGTTATGCGCGGGCATTAGCTGGCATGGAGGAGGCGATGCCGGGAGGGGCCGCGGCATTATGGAATGAAATGCCGGCGCGAAACGCCAAAATCTTACAAACCGGAAAGCTGCGGCAAGCCGCAACCATGCCCCGTGAGCGTTTTGAAGCATCGTGGAGCCGCACGGCGCTTAAGTTTTTAAAGCTCTGAGTTAAGCTTAAGCCAGTGGTTCAGCAGTTTACTCGCATTTAAGAGAGTCGGGATAGAGGGCCAATTTTTTCAAGGCACCGTCGGGCAAAAGATCGGCCACCTCTTTAAGCCCATCTTCGATGAGTTTAACATTTGCCGCCATGGTGTAGGCTTCAAAGTCGGCGCTCACGTCGCCCTCCTTTAGGAGGTTCATATTGAGCAACTTCGCACCCGTATCGGGGCCATTTTCGACAGCCTTAATACACTTAAAGTTGAACGTAGAAAGGTCCACCCATTTCGTTGACGGGCGAGTGTGCGTGCGAAAATAGACACGATTAGCTTTTCGATCGTACGCAATGTTGTACTTGGTGTAATCGCCCTGTCCGACACTCTTTAATATGGCCATCACATCTTGGGTTGGGGTGGTCGTATCAGGTTTATAAAGACTGCTTCCCAACGCCCCTTTTACAAAACGGTCGATTGAGCCCTGAGAAAGAACATCCGGCCCCTTCTTGGTACCTCCGAAAACCAGGTATTTCTTTGCCCCCTCAACACTGGCGTCATAGCTGTCGTTGGTGAGGGCCCAGTAGGGAAGCTCACTACCAGTGCGAATAACGGGCGGCTTAGCGTCGCTTAAAAAATCGATTGTTGCGCACTCTCCATCGGTATCACAAACCAGGTAATGGACCTTGGCGTAGAGACTTGAAATACCAATTTCCAAAGCACTCTTAGTGACTTCTTTCACCGTAGAAAACCTATCAAGGTGATACTGAATCCACTGCATTTCATTGAGGTACTCGCCAGACTTGCCGGCTCCATACTTGCTCTCGTTGAGCCACATGATCTCAACGACCAGACCGGCCTCGTTGATTCCACCCAAAGGAAGCTCTCGACCATGCTGATTAAAGGTTAGGCTGCCGAACTTTGAGGTCCACGAAGGGCGTTTAATGTCTTTAAGATGAAAGCCCCTCTTTTTAAGGCCTTTGGGGTTGATAAAAATCGTACCGTGCGGCTGGTGCCAGTCGTAACTCTTAAGCACCCATTTTTCGGGGCTCTTAGGAATGGCGATAGTGCTGCACGAAAACGCGTAATTCCCCATAAATAAAAGGAAAACTGCTATGCGAGAGAGCTTCATTGCCGCGACCACCTTTTCCAAACCGGCCCCTTTTGAACCAGTTTTTGATGCCTCATGTCAATGAGATAGACCAGAAGTCGGAAAAGTTCTGCGGAGTGCCATTTGCCATCGGCGGTTTGCGGTTAAAAATCAATATTACCTACGAGATACCACGATCCATTCGAAGCATATTGAACCCCGAGGGCCGCGATATCGGCCAAGCGCCGTTTCAAACTCACCTCGGCAATAAACTCACCACGATTCATGAACAGCTCGCGCACGGCCAAAGTCATGCCCATGTGCTCAACCGCCTGTTCTAAACGAAAGCGAAAAAGGCCCGAATCAAGGTAGGTCACCTCGGCCAGGCCACCCAATGTAATTTTCGGCCCCAGGGCCCAGCGTCCGGCGCTACTCACCTGAACTTTGCGACGAAGCGAGTTGCGATCAAAAGTGGCCGCGTCGGTGTATTCGGACAACATCACCGCTCGCACGTAGAGATCATCGAATCGGTACTTGGCCATAAAACCCGAAGGAATCGAATGGCGAAAATCACCTTGCGCATACCCCACCTCAAACCGGTCAGCGGAGTAGCCCAGGCGAACTCCGGGGCCCACTTTATGTACCATTAGGTAATTGGTAACTGGGTCAAACTCGGCCGGGGACCCAAAAATGTAGGCCGGCATCGCCAAAAAAGTTTCTAGATCTTCGCGGTACGGGGCCGCGGCCCGAGGCGAAAAGAAAAAGCCGCCTAAAAAACGGTACGTGAAGCCGTAATCATACAAGCTAATATTGTTTAGCGCGTAGGTGTAATTGGTAGAGGGCTCGTGGGTATCGGCGTAGCCATTCAAGACCGCAAAAAACTGAACCGGCTCACGCTCGTAGTTAACGCGTAGAAAAAAGTGACGTAGATGAAACGTATTGGAATGCGCACCATAGGACATGATGCCGCGCGAATGTATCGTGAGACTATCGGGATCTTTATAGTCTTCAAAGATCTTGTCCTGGTACGCGGCCAGCGCGGGCGCGCTCATCAGGAGTAAAAAAGAAAACAGTTTAAGGCTTTTCACTTTGGTTCCTACTTTTCCTCACCAAAGAGGTAATGAAGTTGTAAACGCACCATCTGGTCGTAACGCGTTTTGGTCGGGTTAAACGCTTCGTTGGCGCTGCGCTGGAAAAATCCATTGATAAAATTCAGGTCGAATTTGCACTGAGAAAAAAGCTCCCACGAAGCACCAACGTTAAGTCCTCCGTAAAACGGCACGCGAAAAAAGGGGTCGCCCTCGATCGAAATATACTTATTCGCTTTATTTCGCAGTTCATCGGAAATAAAGAGCACCGGCTGCAGATACCAATTGCCCAGCGAGAACTTGTAATCAAAGTAAAGTGCCGCGCCCGACTGGGTCAGCGCCTCCTTTGCCCGATCGGGAAAAAAAAGTGAGCCAACGATCAAGGCGTTGTAATGATTGGTGCGCAGACCAAACGCCGCCGTATAGTTTTCGGTGATCTCCACCAAATGTGGATTCTCGTGACCGCCGTTATGCCAATAGTGGGCGGCAAAGTAGAGTGGCAGCCCCACCGTTTCACGCCGGACCGATAGGCCAATATCAAACCGCTCGCGGTGGTTGCCCGTATCGGGCAGCTGCCAATTTAGGTAAACCTCGCCACTGCCGTCACTTTTTGGATCCCAGCGCGAGCCCCACCGGTATGAGATGCCGTACTCATAAAGACCGTGTGAATGAGCGCCCGTAATCGGAAAGCTCTCGTAGGTGATGGGAATCTGGGTGCTGTCGCCCAGACGAATCTGCGGCAAGATTGCAATCAGGGGATCCAATAGTGGGCCGGGCAAATCATGCACGGTATCGAGGCTGCCCAAATCCATAATCGAATCGGAAGTCAAAAAAAGTCGGCTTTGAACGTAGGGATAAGCACGGCGTATTTTTTCTTCTTGGTTCATCGGCACCAAAAGACCCGCCCCCACGCGAAAGCGCAGCTTATCGTTTGGATCGAACTGCAAAAAAGGCTGAAATAAATTTTCAAAGTAAGTGAGCGTGATGGTGGTTTCCTCCCAGGCGCCATTTTCTTTGTTGTAGAGCAAAAATGAATTCCAAAGGCCGGGCTTAAGCTTAGAAAAAGGTCCGGGTTCTGCGGCGTGAGAAGCCGAAGAATGGGCTATAGAAAGAGACGCAACAAGTGCAAATAGTTTCATCGACATAGCGTTTGACCCAGAGCCTAAAACCAAACCGCAAACGTGTCACCCGACAATCCGACACCGCGAATTGCTGCGTCGCATCAGGCAGATGGGCTCTTTTTTTTCCTGCATTGTTGCCGCCCCGCAAAAAAGGGCTGGCAAAAAGGCACGTTGCGACGGTACTGTTTTTTCGGGTTTAGTCTGATGGGTTTGGGGTAATTTAATGCACGCAATCACGCTGAGAGCGTTCGTTTTTCTAACGTTCTGCTTAAGCCTTCTGTTTTCACCATTCTGTTTTGCCGATGACGACTATGTCGTTGGCGAAACTTATAAAGTGGCCATCGACGAGCTAATGCCTACGCAATACTCGGTTAGCAAAAAAGAGATTGAATTTCGCGTTAAAACGCTCGAGGAGAAAGACGACGACGGTGAGCTCAAAGAGTACAAAGAAAAAAAGACCGGCACCGCCGTAATTGGCCCCGCTGGAGATTTATATCTGATCGACGGCCACCACTTTGCCATCGCACTGGCAGAGTTCGGGCACAATAAAATTTATGTAGAAGTTATCGCTGACCTGTCGGCTTTAACTAAAGAAGATTTTTGGAAGCGGATGGTGCGCAAGAAGTGGGTTTACCTCAAAGACAACAAGGGCAACGGCATCACAACGGCTGACCTGCCTAAAAAACTGAGTGGACTCAAAGATGACCCCTACCGCGGACTGGCGTGGATGGTGCGCAAGTGCTCCGGATACAATCAACTTGAGATCCCCTTTCAAGAGTTTCAGTGGGCCGAGTACTTTCGGAGCCGTGTATCAATATCAACTAAAGCTTCGAACGCCCAATGGGAAAAGGCTGTGCGGAAGGCTCTGGTTTTAGCCGCCGATGACCAGGCAAGTCATTTGCCGGGCTGGCATGGCCATAAAGCCAGTTGCGCCGATATCCTATCTCATTTGGGTGACGACTAAAGTTTTCGATAGCGTGGAGTTCTGATAGATTTGTCCGAACTTCTCATGAACCCAAATAAAAAATTGAGCCAACACGTCATTGTTCAGGGCCTAGCTTTATTTGCCCTTCCCCTAATTGAGTTATTTTTTATTCGCTGGGCCTGGCACGGAATTTTAGGTCGCAACATTTTTTCCGTCGGCTTTTATCAAACCGATGTGCTGCCGGGTATGACCGTAGGTGTAGCGGTATTGTTTTGGCTTTACCATAAAACCGGGGCCTTTGTTCCCGGTCCACAAAAATTTGGACTCCTTTTGCATCTCGCCGTTTCAGCCATTTTCGCTCTGCAGATCTCGCTGTTCGATCCATTCACGGTTGCGGTGGGAGCCAAAGCGTCGTCCTACATTTTACTTGCTCTCTTTGCGGCCACGTTAATGTCGAGCCTTTTAGTTTTGGTCCCCTTTTCGGAATGGAAACTGCGCTTCGTGGCCAATAAGCGGCCCACGCTGGCGGTTTTACTGGGTATTTTTTTCTTAGCGATCTACCCCTTCATCATTAACTACTATTGGAAGCACATCGCCCGTTTGGTAGGCGTTTGTGTTTACCACGCGCTGAATCTGCTCGGCATGGATGTGCGTTACCAGATGGGTCACACCCTCTTTCTGCAACACCGGGTGCTGACGGCGCAGTTTATGAAACCGTGTTCGGGGCTCGAAGGTATTTTTCTATTTCTCTTTGCCTTCACCATCGTATGGGGATTCGACAAAGGACGGCTCTCGCTGCAAAAGCGAATCGCAGCCTACGCAGGCGGCGTGCTCTTTATGTTTTCGCTAAACATCGCCCGTATCGTAGCTTTTTTCGCCTTTTCAATTGGACTAAGCCGCACGTCTTTAGATAGGCGGCCAGAAGTGATGCTGCGGGCCTTGTTTCATTCGGGCGTGGGCTTGGCGTTTTACTTGGTGGGCATCGCGGCATTTTTGTACTTTGTCTACCGGCCCAAGCAAAGGCAGGGGGCTTGATGAGGCTGTTTTTTTCAACGGTGATGTTGTGGATGGGATTGGGAATCTCTCTACCCATCCCAGCGTTCGCGGAAGACGGCTGCACCGGACCCGTTTACCTTGAACCAACGTGTAACCTTCAGTGTAGCCAAACTGCCTGCCACGACGTCTCTTTTAATCAGGACGGCACGCTATTTCAGTGCTGCCCTCCCACTTCGATTCCTGAGCTGCCGGCCTGGGTGAACCCTTTTTATCTCGCGTTGTTCATTTCGATTGGATTTTTATTCTGGAATTCTCGGAAAAAAGTGGCCGTCATTCGCCAACGATCTTAACTTTGGCAATCTCTCGATCGACCCACTCGCTTATTTTATCTTTCGCCACTTCAGCTGTTTCGAATAACACATCGTTCGTTTTTTTATCGGTGCCGATAAAACGAACCGCCATCCAGGTTGCTCCGCGATCAAAAATTTTGGGGCTCATTCCGCCGGGCTTTAATGAAACCGCCACCTCCCGCACCCAGCGTTGCGCCTCATTCGTTTCGTCAGTCTGACTCATGCTTTTCCAACGCTCTAAAAGTAGGGGACTTACGTCTGCCGGGGGTTTGGCCATGTCGCGATACTCTTCCGGTTTTTGCGCATCGTCGTAGCGAAGCCCTTGTTCTTCGGAAACTCGAAGCAGCCGGCGCTCAAGCTTCGCGCTTTTTGCCAAAGTGGCGAATTGGGACGGACTTTTTTCAACCGCGGCTAAAAAATCTTCGATTTTCCTTTTTGATTGGGCTTGCACCACGGGATGACGTCGACCTAACTCGTTCAAAAGCGGCGCGCTTAACAGCGGCACGATGTACAGTCGACGATAGCTTTCTACGTCGTTATCAAAAATGCGCTTTATCTTGGCCAGGCCAACGGGATCCAGGGTGGAGCCATCGATTCGTTTTTCTTCGGCAATGACGCGTTCTCGTAGATTGGCGAAACCATTGTCGAGAAGCGCCTGAACTTTGGTATAACCCATCGTGAGCTCCCTCTTCACATTCGGGTTCTGCTCATTGGGGTAGTAAAATCGAAGCACCTTTTTACGACGCTCAAGGTCTTCGGCCGTGAATTCGAACTGTCCAACGGTGAGTACCGGTCGCAGCTCTTTTTTTACGCAGGAAGTCAGGCTGAGGCTGGCGACCAGAACAAAAACCAAGAGTTTCATGGATAAATTTTACCATGGACGGTAAAGGCATTCTTCGTCACGCCAAAGCAATTATGGCAGCCGCGCCTTCATCTCTTGAATTCGCTGATACGATCGTTCAATGCGTGACTCGGTAACCGCGCCAATCGCCAACAGATTCTTAATCACGGCAATTGCTTTTTCGGCGATGCATTCGTCGAACAAAACGTTGTTACCGAAGCTCAAAATATCGATATCGGCATTGAGCGCCAGTTCAATGGCGATCTCAAGGCCATAGAAATTGGTGATAGCTCCCATCTGTAAGTCATCGCTAATCACCACGCCATTGAACCCCATCCGCTTTCTGAGTATCTCGGGGATAATGGTGGGCGAAAGCGTCGCCGGGTATTTCGGATCTAAGGCACGGTGAAAGACGTGGGCCGTCATCACCGCATCGACGTGGCCCGATTTGATCAGCCGCGCGAAGGGGGTCAACTCAATGTCTTTCCATGTTTCGGTGATGTCGGTCATGCCCAGATGCGAATCCTCGCGTGAACTACCGTGGCCCGGAAAGTGCTTAAGTGACGTAAGTACGCGCCGTTGTCGGTGCTGCTCCACAAAGACTGCCGCCTTGGCGGCCACCACTTCTGGATCGGCCGAAAAACTGCGATCGTACTTGCCGATGGCGGGACTTAAAGAATTTACATTTACATCAACTGACGGAGCGAAGTTAAAGTTGATTCCGACTTCGGCCAGGGTGTTCACCAATTGGCCGATCGCCACAATAAACTCATCTTCAGGCAGCTGCCCCAACTCTAGAGCAGTCCTTGTTTTGGGAAAGCCGTACTTTTCTTTAAGCCGGCAAACAAACCCGCCTTCGTGATCGATACCAACGATGAGTTTGGGCGCACCTAGCGCTTTGGCCTGGGCCACCAATTTTTTCACTTGGGAGGGGCTTTGAACGTTACGCGCCGAAGCCGTGGTCATGTCTTTATCAAAGAGAATGACCCCGCCGATCTTTCGATAGCTAAGGTCTTTGGCTACGGTACTTTCAGGATTTAGCTCAAACCCCTTAAAGCCTACGATAAGCATTTGCCCAATTTTTTCGTCAAGGGAAGTGGCCGTCATCGTTGGATTATATCCGCTCGCGGGTCCCCCAGAAAAGCAACTTTAATCAGCCAAAACGGTATGTGCAAACTTACTTCAAAAAGGAGGACCATAGATTCACAACCAACTAACCAGGAGTCTTCGTGATGAAAAACATCCCCGTAATCATTCTATTATTAATCAGTGGGCAGTGGGCTTTAGGCCAAAAGGTAAAAAAGGTGGCTGCTGTAAATTTGGCAGTCACACAATGTGATAGCAGCGTGTTCAATGAGGAACAGGTTGAATGCAGATACTATCCTACCGAAGTCGTCATGGGTAACGAAGATCGGGCCGCGGAAATCACTAATATTTCTTATAAAGCAACCGGGCCAGCTAGAGAAAACAAAGACAGAAATGGCAGCCATTTCGATTGTTCGATCGAGTATTTAGTAAAGTTTAGCCTTAAACCTAATGCTCTTCATTGTAAGTTTGAGTCGTTTCCAGTCTTAGCCGGCTCATTCGATTTAGTTACGGGTAAAAGTGCCAACTGCACAAAGGCAAACTGTAAATATGAATCTCCAACCCAAAATCAAATGGCCCCTTCTTGTCCCACGATAGAAGACGATACAATTTCAAACCGCAATGGCGAATCCCTTGAAATTTACTTAACTGAGGCATTTCCAAGTGGCCTTTTTAGAAGTTGTTCAAGCTACGATGGCGGGGCCGATTTTGTGGAAGAAAAATGGGGCAGCAGTGCGGCCTTTTCGGTACAAATGAAAAATCAGATTGCGGAAAAGCTGGATGAACGAATTCGGCTTGATGATGGGTCACTAAACGAGCGAAATCCTTTGGTATCGCTATGCTGGAATCGTACTAAAAGCTCTCCCATATCGAATTCACCCACATTTAAAAATTACTGCCAATAGTCTCAAACCTGAAACGGTGCCCCTCTACTCCCCACCTGAAAAGGCGGCGGGTGTGATTCACACCCGGCACTTTTCCGGCCGTAAAGTAGATGGGCACCTTTTGGGCATTATCGGCGTCCGGCAATGTGCACCAGTCTAGGGTGGCTTAGGTTTTTTGGGTCGCAATAGAAGATGATCTCGGCGAAGCCAACTTCGACCATGAGGTCGTTGATTTCGGCCGGGGTCCACATTCTCCAGTCATAAACAAATTGATCAAGGTGTGGCGGCTCGCCAGGCAATTGAAAATGGATGGCGAAACGGGCGTGGCGGGTGAGCGTATCGAAAGCCTGGCGGTGCCAAACGTAGGTAAAGCCCTCCGCTTTTCTCTCGCGGCGGGCCGGATCTTCCACGTCGATTAGGCAGTCGATGACCACGACGCCGTGCCGACGCAGTTTACCCAGACACTTTTTTAGGTAGTCTTTCAACAGCGGACGGTTGAGCAAGTAGCCGGTCGAATAATTAAACGCATAGATCATATCCGCCGGCGGAAATTTAGAGTACCTAACGTCGGCTTCGTAAACGGTCAGCCGCTGTTGTTCTTCATCGGTTAAGCCTTGAGCGGCCCGTTTTTCGCCGTATTCCAATGGGCCAGAGTCATAGTCGACGGCGATGGCCACGTTGTGGGGCGATTTTTTGACCCACGCCTGAGAATTGGCAAAAGTTCCCGCAAAATCTTCGCGGATGATGCGCGGCATTCGCTTTGGATTCTTGGTCTGGTAAATCTCTAGCAACAGGTCACAAGTATTTGAGGGCGCCTGTACCGCACGCTGGTAGTAATCGTATTTATCGAATGTGGCTTGTGGCAGTTTTTTACTTCGAATAGGACGGGTGGCGGGCATGCGCTGAGGTATAGCAGCTTAGGTAGCCGGCGGTCACGGCGTTAGCCCCTACAATCGATGAATTTGAATGGTTCGCTCTTCAACCGCAGTTGCGCGGCCTCCCACAAGCAGCCGAGAGAGGGTGGTGCCGTTCATTTGAGGTCTGATCAACAACTCTGAGGGGCAAGGTGGACTCATAAACTCGCCCTGAAGCACGCGCAAATTTCGCGCGGGGTAATCTAGTTTTTCAATCAAGGCCGCGGCCAGAGGGCCTGCGGCCATACCGGTGGCTGACTCCTCTTTGATGCCAAACCGAGGCGCAAACATACGCGTGGTGGCGCTAAAATCACCTTCGGTAGGAACGAAAACATAGTAGCCAATCGTTTGATGAACTTCGCTAAACTCTTGAATGAGATCAAAATCAGGTCTAATCGAGGCCAATTCTCTTTTGGACGCCAGGCCAACGAGCAGAAATCGATTTCCAGTATCGACGATCTGGGGAGAGAATACGTTGTTCAGACCGTTCGACGATAAACCCAGTGACTCAATTACTTTTAATTTTGTCGGCGATTCAAGGGCTTCATAGACCGGGCCTCGTTGTTCCATAAACACCAAATCCCCATCAAAAAAAATCTGGACTGCGTTGCCGGCGATAGAAACTGCCGCGACACTATTCTTCTCTAAACCTTTTGCGCGAAGCAATGCGAACGTGGCGATTGTGGCGTGCCCGCAGTTTGCAATGGGGCGGGTCGGGGTGAAAAATTCAAGGTGATAGCCGCCCCCGCTATTTCGCTCGAGGAAAGCCGTTTCGCTTAAGTTTAGTTCGGCGGCAATGACTTGCCGATCCGCTGCGGTTAGTCCCGAAGAGTCCAGAACGACGCCGGCGGGATTGCCTCCCACCCCGTCTCTGGTAAAAGCGCGTACGATGTGGACTTGGATTGATGCCGGCGATTGGGTCACAAATGAGGTCATGGGGTAGAATTACTCTCTACTTACTAAAGTATCAATATGGCACTATAGTATCACCCCATGAACTCAGAAGACTTTGATCGCAAGACAATTAGCGCTCTGGTGCAGCGCCTCCGCCAAAGCCGAGGGATTTCAATTAAGCGTTTTGCCAAAGAGTCTAACCTTAGCCGAGCGATGATCTCTAAGATCGAAGCTGGAAAGACTACGCCCACGGTAACCACCCTTCGCAAGCTCGCTAAGGGGATGGGCATGACACTTGGCGAAGTCGTTGCGGGACTTGATGACGAGCCGCTCTTTTTTAAGACCAGTCTTTCTGAGGTGGAGCGCCGTCTTTCTAACGACAAGGCGTTTGAAAGTTTCCCCATCAACGTGCGGGGTCATGACCGAAAGAATGAACTATTCTGGTTTCGATTTCTAAAGGCTGGTCAACACGATGCCATCCGACCGCCCGGTACGATCGTCTCTATTTTCGTGCAAAGGGGCGAGATGATTGTCTCAGCCCGCGGGCATGAGATTGAGCTTCGCGCCGGTGAGTTCACCGAGTTTCAGCCCGGAAAGCATTATGTCTACATTCAAAGGGGCAAAAGGATGGCCGAGGGTTTTGTTAGCCTTCGTTACGCCTAGAAATGGTGGAGGCTACGCCAATCTAGTCGAACCAAGGACAGTGGTACTGGAGTACCCGGCCCGATGGGAAAGGCCGCGCATTGACCTGGACGAGCTGGCAAAACTCCGACAGGCGGGCTGGCGGACAAGGCAACTGAGCGAGCATTTTGGAGTGGGCCTCACAACCGTAAAGAGGGCAAGTGCCAAGTTGCGCTCGCACGATGAACGAGGGGTGGTGGGTAGTGGGTGATCGGGTAGGGCGGCCCCACCACAGAACGGAGCGTGCAGATTTCCCGCACTCCGCTCTTCGAAGAGAGTCTGATTACAGCCTGACGTAAGCTGGTAATTGCGGGTAGCTGAGTCTTATCGTTGGAGACACCATGGGGTGTTTAACGAGTAGAGCCTTGAAGCTCACCCAGTTCACACGCCCATTCTGGCTCCGATTCGATAAGGAATGTTTCCATTCCCGGCGAGTCAGATTCCAGAACTCATGGAGCTTGCTCGCGTTCCCCGCAATCCCGTAGTAGTTGAAGTGTCCCCGCAGACTTGCGTTGATTACCTTCATCTGTTGTTCTATTGGCCAGTGCCGCATTCGCAGGATCTTTTCCTTCATGGCGGCTTTGGCCCGACTGAAGCGTTGACCCTGCGTTTGAAACACCGTCTTACGTGTCGTCTGATTCCGATTCTTGGATTGATATATCGTGAACCCAAGAAACGTCATTTGACGCCGACCACGGGTTTCGTCATTTTCCCGGACTCCCATGTTCGTTACATGAGTCTTCTCCTCCGCGATGCTGAGCCCGAATTGAGTAAGGCGCGCCTTGAGCAGGACCTTCATAGTTGCTACCGCCGATGGATGTCGGAAGAACAAGCAAAAGTCGTCCGCCACTGTGTGCGGTTCCGATTTCTTCACTGCTAGCTTCCTCTCTTCGCCACGCCCTTCGCTCCCCGGTCATTACTCGGTTCCTCGCTACTATGACGTGGTCTGAATTCCTTGGACTTCCATGCCTGCGTTTGCACGCAGCCACTGCCCGCTTCTTGCGGGCCCGTCCAAGGACCTCCCAAGTTTATGAAAGGGTTCTTATGAACATGCCGGAGCCAGCGCCCCCGGTGGCTGAGGGTAGACTCGCTTAACGTCCGCCTCTCTTCCGCCTTCCCCGTCCTATCCCGCAGGTCGGCAACCACAACTTTTATTCTTTCGGGGTAAATGCCCATTCATCTCACCGATTCGGCCTGTCCATTCAAACTCCACCCGCTCTGGCAAGTCAGTTACCCTTCCCGCCAGGGTGGTTTCTTCACCTCTGTCTGCTCAACTCTAAGAGCGATCCTCCCCGACAAACCCCAAAACCGGGCTGGCGGGGACGGGCGCGGACTTCGCTCTACGGAATTGTGAAGTTTGTGAAGCGGTCTGAGTCATTAAAATACTAGAATAACTACTTTATTTCACCTGATGCCGAGCCATCACCTCGCGCGGTAAAATCCAGCCAAAAATGTAAGTATCGTGAAATTGGCTATGGGCGCACGATAGGGACATGGACGCAATTGGAGGAAACATGAATAAGAAAACATCGTTGGTTTATATGGTCGCCGTATACCTGATCGGCAGCTTGTTTTCCGTGGGTTGCACGGTGCGTGAGGAGGGAGGGTCAATCGTTCATGAAATAAACAAACACTCCTTGGATCCGATCGCGGTGCTACCCGGAGACGGGACTTACGGCGCGGTTCCCGAAAATCTTATCCAGGAAATTTCCGAAAATGCGGCCGTCAAGGAAGGAGTCGCGAACGCGGTGGAGGTTAAACCCCTCGATCCCCTAACGGAAATCCCAAAGGAAATCCCAAGTTCGCTTGGCCGGGGCATCATCGACATCAACTATGGTGGTCCGACTTCCCGCCTTTATCTTACGAGCTACGGCGAGCTGAATGTGTATTTGGGCCAGCCTTTGCTGCGCTACGGACAAATCAATCGCTACTACTATCAGTGGATTTCAAGTGCCGCGGACAGCATTTGCAGCCGTATGGGTTGGACCGGAGGCGGAGTTTTCCAATGGGTGAACGCCAATAACGGTCAAGTCTGCATCGCCTGCGTACACGGTGTGAAACGTTGGGTACCGGGCTACTTCTACGGAAGCGTTGGGATTCCCCAGGTCAACGGGCATTCCTACGATAGCGAGAACCAACACATCTTCAATGATTCGGGCGCTGCCCGGGGAGCTAGGAATTTGGGCGGAAGCCAAGTTTACGGTGGTCTCATGTTGCATTACGGGGGAGGGGCCTCGATCATCTCGCTGCTTTACTCGTGCATCAACAAAGCCTTCAACGTCTACTGGGGCGCCACCTATGGAATTAACTACAACAACGGAGATTCCAATCGATACTTTCATACGCGCACTTTGGCCGGGCACATTTGTCGAACTTGGGGCTACATTTTCGGCGTCATGACCGAGTTAAATGGAAGTACCGGCGCCGCTACTTTCCAGTGTGGCCGATAGACTCCTTTTCAAAACCCAAACTGCACAGGCTCCGGATTCGTCCCAGCGGATCCGGGGCTTTTTGTTTCTCCCGCCGCCCGCGCACCCACAGTGTACGTAACTTGGCGAACTCCTTGCATAGGCAGTATCAAGCGTCATTTCCTGGAAGCCGCTAATCCCTATAAATCTAGTTCATTCGTGATCGGATAAGGCGAGGTGATTCATGCGAAA
>JAYSWN010000067.1:0-12577 GCA_043718025.1 Pseudomonadota bacterium | reverse complement strand
TGGGCACAGGCGAGCGTGCCTCAAGAACGGCTCTGCCGGGTACAACGAGATCCTTCGGCTGCGCCTCAGGACACGTTCCGGTCGGGAAGAAATTTAGGCCCGCCCTTCGGGCGGATATTTTCATTTCCCGACAGGAACTAGTTAGTCCTTAAACAGAACTTCTACTTTTTGGCGTCGGTATTCAAAGATTTTACTCAAATCACGTTTTACGTACCAACCCGCCAAGAGCTGGCCTAACGCCCCGCCGGGCACGCGGTACTCCACCACGTCGGTCATCAGCGTGCCTTCGGCGTGAGGGGTAAAAGTGTGGGTATGATGCCAATGGCTGTAAGGCCCTTTTACTTGCCGATCAACAAAGCGTTTATTGGGCACCCAATCTTCAATCACCGATTGCCATCTCAACGGCACTCCGTGAACCGCCAATTTGTAATTGATTAGCGTGCCGGTCTGCATACTCAACGTAGTCTTGTTGAGCACCCTAAAATTAAGCCAGGGCGGAGTGAGCGCCTCCAAATTCTTTGCGTCGGCAAAAAAGGGAAACACCTTTTCAACCGGCAATCGAATCAGTTGCTCGCAACGCAGAAAATTCACTTTTTTTTTACAGATGGCATCGAGCGCCCCCTGAATGCTCGGAAAGCGGAAGACAAAACCCGAGGCCAGCGCTTTTTGGGGAAGTACATTCTGGCTAAAGAGCACTAAACAAGACAGCTCGCCCATCACCATTTTCAAAGCAAAGGCCGGTGCCGGTAGAAAAGCCGGACGCTTTAGGGCCCTGCCCAATGCCTTGGTAAACTCCGAATTGCGAACCGGATTTGGCGCCGTGCCATTCACCGCGCCCGATAAAGTTTCGGTGCGCGAGGCGTGAATCAAAAGATCCACCAGGTCGTCGCGGTGGATCCAGCTCATCCACTGCTTTCCGTCCGCCACGGGGCCACCGCCGCCAAGTGAAAAGAGGGGAACCAAAGGTTTTAATGCGCCGCCACCCTTTTCAAGCACAATCCCCGTTCGCAACAATACGCAACGCACTTGCGCCACCACCTTTTTCGCTTCACTTTCCCAATCTCTGCAAACGTCGGGAAGAAAACCAGAGCCCGGTGCCGAAGTTTCAGTGATGGCCTCATCGGCCCGGTTGCCGTAAAAACCAATGGCCGAAGAACTCACCAGCGATTTGGGCGACGTGGCCAGCTGGTTAATGGTTTGCACCAAATTTCGCGTGCCCACGATACGTGAACTATAAATTTTATCTTTCTGCTTTTGCGACCACCGCTTTTCCGCAATGCCCTCGCCGGCCAGATGAATCACTGAATCTACGCCCATAAAGGCGGCCGCCGGGGCCGGCTCTTTTTCGGGATCCCAGGCAAATAGGGTTACGTTGGCAGGTAGCTTAGCTTTTGATTTTGCGGGATCGCGGGTTAAGACCGTAACTTTGTGGCCTTCGCCCAGAAGCTTTAAGACCAATGGTTTTCCAACGAAGCCCGTGGCGCCGGTGATTAAATAATGCATCTGACTATTCTCCTAGCGAGACTAAAATTCGTTCTCGCTCTAGTGGGGATAAATTTTCTAAGTTTACAAAATATTCGGTAACCGTTTCGCTGGCCTGTTTCTGCACACCCCGCATCATCATGCAGGTGTGCGCGGCTTTCACCCGCACGGCTACCGCACGCGGAGAGATAGCTTCGGCCAACCCTAAAGCCACCTCATTGGTCAGCCGCTCTTGAACCTGAAGCCGCTTGGCGAACAGATCAACGATACGGGCGACTTTAGAAAGGCCCAAAATCTTTTTGTCAGGAAAGTAAGCGACGCTAACCTTGCCCCAAAACGGCAGCATGTGGTGCTCGCAGAGGCTAAAAAACTCAACGTTTTGCACCGCCACGAGCCCACTGCCCTCGGCCGCAAAGACGCCTTCACCAACCACTTCGGGCAAAGTCTTGGTATAGCCCGAACAGATCTCTTTTAGCGCTTTAGCGAAACGTTGCGGAGTGCGAATCAGCCCTTCCCTAGTTGCGTCTTCGCCCACTTGCCTGAGGATGAGGCTGGCCGCCAGCTCACCTAGATCAAGTGGCGATGAACCTAGCTTTTGGGAATCGGTCGGCGTAATTTCAAGTTCCTTAAGAACCTCGTTTGACAGCAAAATTGGGGCGTTTCCCGCTGACGATCGTAACATGTTTAAAAACCTCACTTCTTCTGTACCACCTAACAATAATCACATTTTGTCTAATAAAATGCAACACAAAAGCTAGACATTTGCTAGTATTGTAGATCGTTGAGGTCTGTTATCAAAGTTGAAAAGGGTAAAATGAGTCAGAAACAAACAGCCGGTTATTCGGTTAGGGCCACCTGCAAGCAGTTGGGAATTGGGCCGCACACCTTAAGGGCGTGGGAGAGCCGTTACCGTGCCGTGGAACCGGCCCGCTCGGCTTCGGGCCAGCGGCTCTACTCGGAGCATGAGGTTGAGCGCTTAGGAAAAATTTTGGCGTTGGTCAACGGTGGGCACAACGTGGGGGTAGTGGCTAAGCTTACTGACCCCCAGCTCGACAAGTTGCTAGCCGCCGGTCAACGCCCAGCGGTTGCCGGCGATGACTTTGCGCGCTTCTTACACCAGCTCAATGAAGGGCTCTCTCGCTTCGATCTTCATTTAGTGTCCAGTCTGCTCGACCAGCGCCGCAGCAGTTTGGGGTCGCGCGACTTCGTTTTAAAAATACTGACTCCACTCATGAAGTGGGTCGGTGAAATGGTGATAAAAAACGAATTCTCGATTGCCCACGAACACGCCCTATCGGCGGTAATACGCGATCAGATTTACCAAACCCTGCGTTACGGCGCTCAATCAGTCTGTTCGAGCGAGGCCGCGCACTTTGTCTTGGCGACGCCCGAAGATGATCTTCATGAGTTCGGCATTTTAATGGCCAGCGCCTTACTCTCCCACCACGGCCTTCCGGCCCACCTTTTGGGCTGCAATCTGCCGATAGACGCGCTGGCACTAGCCGTAAGGGCGGTGGGAGGCGATATCGTGCTGCTCGGCAACGCCCCCGTTCCCGCCGAAGAGAGAAAAATTTCGTTTGAAGAATACCTGCGCAAACTCCACCACGCGTTGCCGAAACAGGTTGAAGTTTGGATTGGTGGCGCCGGCGCCATTCCTCACCTAAGAAGTGTGATGCCTGGGCGCACGCACCGGTCGCTGTCTTCCTTGAGCGAATTTGATGCGCTTATAGAATCATGGACCAAGAAAGGCAGGTAAACATGGAGCCGATTATTTGGATAACCCACCTTTTTTGCACCGCGTTGATGACCGGGGTAATCTGGTTCGTACAGCTGGTGCACTACCCCTCCCTTATTCACAGCGAACGCTCAGGCTTTGAAAGGTTTGCCCTAGCCTACCAGCGGGGCACTTCCTTTCTCGTGGTTCCGGTCATGCTGCTCGAATCAGCCACCGCTTTTTGGTTGGTCTTTTTTCATCCACGCATTGAACCTTGGGGTTGGCTGCTGTGCAATTTATTGGCCCTATTTTCGATTTGGATTTGTACGTGGGTCTTGAGCATGCCCTTACATAAAAAGCTTTGTTCGGGATACGATTCGAGCGTCATCAAACGCCTAGTGCTTACCAACTGGCCACGTACCATACTTTGGACGAGCCGCAGTCTCATCCTATGCTACCTGCTTGGAGGCACTTGATGATTGCTTGGCTCAATGACCCACGACCGGTGAAGTACATTCTACTTGCCGCCGCAGTTTACAATCTACTGTGGGGGGCGTGGGCAGTACTGTTTCCCAACGCTTCATTTGATTGGATAGGCATGGCCCGACCCAACTACCCTGAGTTCTGGCAGTGCATCGGCATGATCGTGGGGGTTTACGGCGTGGGCTACGCAATTGCCGCCTTTGATCCAAATCGTCATTGGCCGATTGTCTTGGTGGGTTTTTTGGGAAAAGTATTTGGCCCAATCGGTTTTTTGCAAGCCATCTGGAAAGGCGCCCTGCCCTTGGCCTTTGGTTGGCACATTGTATTTAACGATCTGATCTGGTGGATTCCCTTTGCCATCGCCTTGCGGCAAGCATTTCACAGCCGAACCGTGCGGTGAAGAAGATTGATTTGGTTTACCCTACCAGGTCAACTCTACCGGTTTAAACTTGAGTGAATTACGGTAGTCGTGAAATTGTTTATCGTTCTTGGCCGGCAGAATGTTCTTGTTTTCTCCTACTTCGAAATCAAGATCGTACACGTGAAGTTTTTTTAGTGATGCAAGTTTTGCCATCGGAGCTAGCAACTCCCAAGTTAACCCACTCATTTTAAGGTGCAGGGTTTCTATTTTACCCTTAGAAAGCAGCTCCGCCAGATCGGCAACGTGCTTGCCCATTTTCAAACCCGAAAGGTCAAGCTCGGTAAGGTCATTCATGCGGGCAATTGAGGCCCGAACCCCCTCATAAGTCACACGCGTGTCCCCAATCAAAAGCGAGCGTAGAGAAAGGCGACCGGCCAAAAGGGCAAGCCCTTCATCGTCAAACTGAGTTTTCTTTAAATTGAGCGACATTAGATTGCGACTGAACCGCTTCACCGCCTCGTTGCCGATTTTGGTTTCCACCAAAACCAAATCTCTCACCGATTCAATTGCGGCAATCGCATCGAGCCCCTCGTTAGAAAGGGGGCAACGAACCAGCCACAATTTTTCCAGCTTCGCCAACGACGGCGAAAGCCCCGTGAAACCCACGCCGGTAATCAGTAGGTTGTCGTCAAGATTTACCTCTCTGAGATTTGGAAACAGCGTGAGGTGCGCTAAGGCTTTGTCGGTTAAGTTTTTGTTCTCCGCCAGGTCAAGCGTAGTCACGCTTTCAAACCGGGGACACTCCCGCTTTAGCCGCTCAAAGCCGGGACCGTGCAGGTCGTTATTTCTTAAGTCTAACCCTTTCAAATTCTTGAGATCGCATAGGGGAATGAGGAAGCGCAGATCTTCGTCGCTGAGACTGGCCCCAACCAGCTTGAGGGTAGATTGCTTTTCAAGGTCACTACCGTCTTTAAGAAACTTTTTTTCGACCAACCACTGGCGGCTCTCCTGCAGAGTAGGCGAAGTTTGTTCACCCCCAGCCTTTCCGGCGAGGGCCAAAACCAAAATTAAAATTTGTATCAGACGCACAAAAACCTC
The DNA here is from genome assembly GCA_043718025.1 of Pseudomonadota bacterium. GTDB lineage: Bacteria > Bdellovibrionota > FAC87 > UBA2466 > UBA2466 > JBGSST01. The sequence goes on along the minus strand of JAYSWN010000067.1, from coordinate 7,439 downwards.
GTTTTGAGCCCTTGTTAGCACAGGCGCTTTTATTTGGGGCCCCTAATTTCCGGGTTGGCCTGACCTTCACGTTGGAAGAGAGGCGGCCGGCTGTCCATTGCGTAGACAAATTGACTGGCCGGGGGTGGGGGTACCTACGGTGCCCCTTGCCTTCCTTGCCCGGCTACGGCCACGCGACCAACGGTAAAAATGGGCGTCCTTCTCCTATCGCCCCATTCCCACTACAAAATGGTTAAGCAAGTTAGCTACGGGTGACTAAACTTTAGACGCCATTGTGTGAGAATCCTTTTTGAATACGAATCCAAGTACTTGATTGGGGCGTTGGATCAGCAGTTGCAGCGGATAGTCGCGAATCACAATTTTATTGAATGAGAGTTTCGGGCCATTTGATCTGGGGGGATCATGAAAACTTTTACTACGGTGAACGCTTTACTTGTTTCAATACTACTAACCTGCTCCGCAATTGTGGTGGCGGAGTCGCCCCAGTCAATGACTGAGGCCGCCACAAAGGCAGCCACTCCCTTTTTGAAAAAAATAAAACCCGACCCCGCAAAGGGCGAAGTGGTTTCGACGGGTGGAAGTTCCGTTGCCCCTTTCGTGAATATTGCCGGAAAGAAAGCCCAAGCCAGTCAAATATTTATCAAAAAGGATGGCGGGATTTTCGCCGCTGAATCCCGCTACGGAGGGGGCTTTAATTTGGGAGATGTTAGTTTTGATAAAAAAACAGGATTGAAAGTAGGCAGTCGCGCTTTAAATCCAAAGGATGCCTTGGACCGAACCACCCTTAAGGAGCTTGGCGGCCTCCTCCTAGATCGCTTCGCGGATGAACCCGAAGCTAAGAATATTTTGAACACCGTCTATGGACTAGACCTAGATAAAAAAGGCGAAGCATTAAGTGACGGCATTGAGTTTAAACTCGGTTCGCTGGGCAAGAAAGACACAAGTCACGACGGCAAGGGGTTACTCGGCGCCGATGGCCGCCCCCAACTCGAGCTCGAAAGCCGAGCCGACTTAGTCAAAGAGTTCTTAGCCCATCCCGATAACTTCACCGGCGATTGTAAATCTATAGACGAATGCATTTACACTCATAAAAAGGGAATGGGAGTGCTCACGCTAGACGCCAAAGACAAGCTGGCCATCGATATGCTTATGGGCAAATCTAGCCACTCACCCGCCGCAGCCGGCGACTTCGAGGGGCAGTTCGATCAAAAGCTGGTAACCGGTGGCACTATGGAAGAATTACTAGCGCGATTGAACAACCTACCTGCCGATAAAACCTTGGCAACGGTTTACGTAGGTGCGGAATGGTGCGGTCCCTGCAGACAAAAGAAAGCATCCATGCTCAGCGGCTCGATGGCTATGCCCGACCTAATTGCTTTTCACGGACCTAGCGGAAGCTCCGAGATCATGGGCCTTACCAGCACTATTCCAAAAATCATGACCTTCGAAAAAGTGAATGGAAAGTGGAGTCTTACGCCGAAGAGTATCTCTACTCCTTAAAGCCGTTGATTAATTGCTGCACCGAGAAAAGCATCTCGCGGTATGACTCAGAGCCAAGATCGTGACCTCGGTTGGCAAAGGTTCTAACCACGACTCGGCTGGAAGTGCCATGGGCAGGATCGGCTGCCCAAGCGGCAACCCGGGCCACGGGGGCAACGGCGCATCGTACGTCCTTCTCGCCGTGAAATATTTGCACTTGAGCGGTAACCTCTGATTCAATTAATTCGCGAAGCAACGATTCTGTGGAAGGCAAAGAAATCACCTCTTGTAAATAACCGAGCGGAATCTGGCCGATCGATTTTTGTAGAAAATACTCTTCGTCTCGGTTTTTCCACGCCACTTCAAATTCTTTTCGCACATCAGCTTCCGCTTGTTCGAGCGAACGCTCCAGACGCACTTTCCAAGACTCCAGTGGAATGCCCGATGCAATCAGCCCCGCAATTTGGGATCGCACGGTATGGTTTTCTGCCACCAGCTGTGACCACAGCCGGGTTAAAATTTCTACCCCTTCACTATGCCCCACTAAAATCACGCGGCCGCGAGACTTGTTTGCTTGGGTAACCCAATTCAAGGCCAAGCGGGCGCATTCAACCAAGTCGCTCTGCTTGTGGGCCTGAAACTGCTCTACAGAAATGCCCGTCGAAGTGATGCCCGGCTTTTCAAAGCCAACGAGCACCGCTTTGTTTTCAGCGGCAAGAGCATTTAAGTAGCCCTGGCCCGATTCGGAAATGCGATAGGCTCCGGTGCCGTGGACAAACAAAATAATCGGAAGCAAAGAGTTAGATAAGTCGCCCCACGCGTGCCCCTCGCAACTTAAACCCGACTTCAAAGCCAATGAAGTCTGGGCTTGGCTGCTCACGACGCCCAATGCAGGAAAGTGCGTAAACCACAGCCCGATAGTGAGTAGTAATAAAGCGAATCGCAAAAGACCCCCGCCTACCAATGAAGAAGAAGCGCATTGTAAGAGTTTTGGCGGCGTACGCCTAGAGACAATCTACGTCACCGCCCCTGCGGTTTTAACAAATGCTGCCTGAATTCAAACGGTTAAATCGCCAGAAATAAATCGCGTAGCCCCCACAAGCTGACAGGGCGGGCTAGTGCTAAAGGCACCCTACCCCTGCTGCCTCTTTCCCTTAAAAGTTGGCGGTACGCTCCCCACCCGTCCTTGCGAGCCACGAAGTGGCGCGGCAATCTTTGGCCGATGATTGATGAGAGACAGAGTTTTATAAGCCATTCAACGTGAAAAACAGCTCAAGGCAGGACCTCGGCGGAGAAAAGTAGAGCTTATCGACCGTTTGAACCCTCAATGGAATGACCTTTATTCCACCGTGTGAGGATTGCTTCGGCCTGCGGCCTCGCAACGACGAGGGCGAGAATGCGCCCGCTCAGAGAGGAAAGAGCCCCCTCTCCTGCCGCTTTTCGGGTTTCGCTCGCCGCTACCCTCGGCGCTCATATGGATGCTTGGTTCCCAAACAAAGAGCGGCCTTTCTTTAGAAAAAGAAAGGCCGTTAAAGAAGCAGAGCAAATTTATTAGAGCGTCGCCATATCAATTACGAAACGGTAGCGCACGTCACTCTTAAGCACTCGTTCGTAAGCCTCGTTCACCTTGGTGACGGGAATCACTTCGATATCGCTGGTGATGTTGTTCTTACCGCAGAAGTCCAACATCTCTTGCGTTTCATCAATTCCGCCGATGAGCGAACCGGCCAGGCTGCGACGGCCCATTACCAGTGAAAAGGCAGAAAGCGGCACGGGTTTTTCTGGCACGCCCACCACCACCATGGTGGCGTCGAGCTTAAGCAGCGTCAGGTACTGATTCCAGTCCATGGGTGAAGAGACTGTGTTGATGATCAGATCAAAACTTCCCGCCAGTTCCTTAAAAGTATTGGGATCAGACGTAGCATAAAAGTGCTTGGCGCCCAGCCGCCTTCCGTCTTCTTGCTTCTTTAAAGATTGGCTCAACACGGTGACCTCCGCACCCAGTGCGCTGGCAATCTTTACTCCCATGTGGCCCAGCCCACCTAAACCAACGATGGCCACTCTCTTTCCCGGGCCCGCCTTCCAATGCATTAACGGCGAGTACAGAGTGATACCCGCACAAAGCAGCGGAGCCGCACCATCGAGCGGGAGGTTGTTGGGGATGCGCAGCACGTAATGCTCGTCGACGACGATGCAGTTAGAGTATCCGCCTTGCGTAGGCGTGGTCTTATCCTGTTCAAATCCATTGTAGGTGCTCGACGAGCCCTGCTCGCAGTACTGCTGCAAGCTGCGCTCGCAGGGGTCGCAGTTGCGACAAGAATCTACAAAACAGCCGACCCCAACTTTATCGCCCACTTTAAAGTGGGTGACCTTGCCTCCCACCTGCGCCACCACGCCCGCAATTTCGTGGCCGGGCACCATGGGAAACTTGCCATTTCCCCATTCGTCGCGCGCCTGATGAATGTCAGAGTGACAGATGCCGCAGAATTTAATGTCGATAAGTACATCGTGCAGACCGGGATCGCGGCGTTCAAAAGAAAAAGGGGCCAACGGTGATTTTGCGTTTTGGGCGGCAAAGCCTTTTGTCTTAATCATGGTGCCCACGATACTCCCGCAGAATGGTCTGGCAATACTGCAGGTTCAGTAAGCGCCGTGAGGCATGGTATTGTTGGCCAATGCAACCCTGGACCCCCTCCGAAAGGCGCGCGCTCAGAGCTTTGAATACGCCGGCGAAGATTCAAAAGTTTTTGGACAACGTGCCCTACCATATCGCCCCCACCGCTTGGTCGCCGCGCCTGGTGCTTAGGGAAAAGACCGCCCACTGTTTAGAAGGAGCCCTCTTTGCGGCCGCCGCCCTTCGCGCAAACGGTTATCCACCACTCATCGTTGATTTAGAGGCCGACCAAGACAGCGATCACGTAATCGCGGTTTACCGCCAGGGGGGTGCCTGGGGCGCGGTGGCCACCTCAAACTACTCTGGGGTTAGATTTCGTTCGCCCGTTTACCGTTCACTACGCGAATTGGCGCTGAGCTATTTTGAAGGCTACTTCAACCTAAGGGGAGAACGGTCGCTACGTAACTTCTCTCAACCGGTAAATTTAGCGCGTTTCGACCGGCTAGAATGGATGACGCACGAGGGTAATGTTTGGTACGTCGCTGAGTATCTTTGCGAAATTGCTCACACCCCGTTGCTGACTAAAGCCATGCTCAAAAATTTAGTACGGCTCGATAAACGTTCTTTTGGGGCGGGGCTCTATGGCCACCGCAAGAAGTAATTCCTGGTGGCTGACCTTTGGCGCCGCCGTTTTCCGTAAACAGCCCAAGGATCAGCCACACAAGTGGTTAAGTTTTTTAAAATACCCGTGCGTGCGGGGGGAATGGGGTTTGACGGGGTTGAACCGGCGAATGGTTGTGGTCACTCTCGCCAAAGATCGGTAGTTCGCGCAGCAACTCAACGCCGGACAACACAAAAATGGCCATCTCTATGGCGACAAATAAGATCATTTTAAATACCGACTTCATGAACAGCCCTTTTTCTTAGGGCAGGGGTTTAGCGCATCGGCGTGAAAATTCATAGCGCCTTTTGGAGAGGTTTAGTTTTCACTGCTTCCCAAAGGATTACTCAAACTGAATCAGCCGATGCACTTCAAGCACGGAAGCGCCGAAATTTTCGGCCTGCTCGGTCAACCACCGCTCTTTCCCGGCTTTCTGCCCTATCTGCTTAATGAGCGCATGCAATCTGGGAAGGTTGGTGCAGGCCATCGCCAACGTCGGATATTGCTTCAAAATCCACGGCCTAATTTCTAACTTTCTGGAAGAGCCTGCCGTCATGAAGGTCTGAAGTTCATCCAGTTCAGCCTGACTGGCCAAACCAAGTGAATCATCGCCAATTACTTTGCTGATCAAAATTTTTAGCGCCACTTGCCTAGTCTCGCCATTTTCAAGGTTCATTGCCTTCAAAACCTCATTTTGTAAGGGAAGGGCGTGGGGGGTAAAACGGGTAAACCCCTCGGTGCCAAATTGTTCGCCGGGCGAAAGCAAGACATGAACTTTACCAGCGGTGGTGAAGTTCAGAGTCTCTGTCTTTTCTTCGGTAGTCGTTAATTCGAAGTGCCACATATCGGGCCCCTCTTTCGTTCGTACCGGAGAGATCCCATTTACCCGCCCACCGTACAATCGCAAAGTGGGTGCCCCTTTGAGGAGGGTGTTAAGTCGGTGCACCTTTTCAACCGCGTCCCCCTTCACGTCGGCAATGGCATCAATTAACACGCCGCCCGGGGTCTGAATTCCGAACACGGTCCGACCCACTAAGTGAGTTGGATCGCTGTAGAGCGTGTAGTCTCCCACTCCATCCGCCCCCACTTGAGTTCCGGCAGGAACCCAGCCATCCCTAACCAAAATGCGGTTCAGCCGCTTCAATTCTGGTTTCAGTTCTTCGTAGTAACCGGTAACGGTTTGGGAAGAGGTCAGCCGCAGCAGTTTAATCTTGCACTCTTCCCAATCGGGCCCCCCGGCGACGGCGTAGCGGCTAGATAGGGCGATAAGGGGAACTAAGTTGAGAAACAGGAATTTGGCCCACAAATCTCTAGAAACCATAAGTCTCATCAATACCCACAGCCCAAAGCAAGGTAACCACTATTTCAAATTAAAGAGACGACGGGCGGCTTTATGCTCGCCCAGCTCAGCAATTTCCACGTCCGAGAGCACGGTTTTTACTTGCTCGAAGTAGGTGTCCACCAGCCCTTTTAAAAGCTGTTCGATAGTGAGAGCGCCGTTACCGTAGGTTACGGTGTCTTTAGTCAATGACTCACGGTGGGCGAGCAACACGCGGTAGCCAGAGTTCCATTCACTCGCTAGATTAAGCCTCTTTTCGAGGTGTTGGGCTACCAACGCCAGCTCATCGACCTTATTTTTACTTACTCCGGAGAGTCCCATCTGCGCATGGATATCCCATTCGTCGTAAAGAGTGACCAGCTGACCCAGCAGGTAAACGTACTGAAACTTAATTAGAGTTTCGTATCTGGCCGCGTTTTTGAACACGTAATCAGAAGTTGGATCGGTTAAATTGATTTTCAGCCCTTCATCGGCCACTTGTTTTTTTAGTGCGGACAGAGTGTTCGACAGTTCAATATAAGAGGGAGTTTTTTTATCGCCCATAAGGGTCGGCGGAGTCTTACTGAGGGCTATGTGCAACCATTCGTGGGCAAGTGCGGCGGAATCAATTCCGCCGTCAAGCGCGTTCAATACAACGTAATCATGGGCGGCGGTAAAATGTTTGGTCTGATGCCCCTTGGCAAAGGTTGTCGCTTTGAACTTCGTCGTCGCCTCTCTGAGAAACGTTTCGAGGGGCACTCTCTCTTCGGTCGGCATTTGAGTTTCGTCATTCTCCAAAAGCCCTTTTGTGCCATTCCAACGCAAAACCCGAACCCCTTTTAGCTTTAACTTAACGATTGCGGTTTTCAGATCTGATTTGGATAATTCTCGCGCGAACGAAAAATCAATTTTTCGTTTGGATAAAGGCAACACCACTTCGGTTTCCAGCGCCTGCGAAAAGGCCCCGTGCGAAAGACTGAGTAAGGACAATGTAGTTACAAAAACTAGATTCAAAACGGTTACCCCGAAAATGGTTTGGGGCGGCAAGCTATCCAAGGGTTACCTTGAAAACAAGATGCAATAAGTGTCACCCGCTCTCCTGCGACTGCATGTGGGCACAGTATTTACCCCCCTTACCAGCGAGCTAGGTTCACATTGGAATTGCTCCGACTTCTCATTTTACGGTATGGTGCGTCATTCATTTGTTCGGAGGCTCCCGTTGCTATCGCACCTTAAACAACTCTTTAAATTCTCATTACTTATGCTGTTCTGCTTAATCGGCTCGCGGGAGCTCTTGGCCGCCCCCCCCGCACTTAATGAACTCTATAATGTGGGGCACCGGCAACAAGGCTGGACCCACGGCAAAA
>JAYSWN010000066.1:0-36605 GCA_043718025.1 Pseudomonadota bacterium | reverse complement strand
CCAATTCGCCATAATCTAAATAAAACTCGGTCTCTCATCAATCATCGGCCATGGATTGCCGCGCCACTTCGTGGCTCGCAAGGACGGGTGGGGAGCGTACCGCCAACTTTTAGGGGAAAGAACCAACGAACTGCCCAAGCCGTATACAGGTGGTAGGCGTTTTTTGTTGCTGATCTTTTACGCCGCCTGAGTCATCGCAGACGGCGCCTGAACTCTGCTGGCATACCCCTTGCTCTATGAACTGCGAAAGACCATCGCCTTTGGCATGGTCGGTACGGGAAGGCAGTTTTAAAGTCTGATTTGCAAGAGGAGTACAGAGGTTATGACTAAAGTTTCGATAAAACAGGTGACGCTAGGCTTACTTAGCCTGAGCCTGATTGCCACGGATGCATTCGGTAACATGTTGCCGCCGATGCCCGTCACTCAAACTAATGTGAGAATTCGCGTCTCGCAAACCGGCGCGGTGCCGGTACCATTGCCGGTGCAGCCCCCAGTAGGCGGCCCGGTGCCTCTACCCGTGCAACCTCCGATGGGCGGGCCGGTTCCTCCGTGCCCAATGCCGATCGGACCGCATGGCGGTGGGGGCGTTCAAGTGGGAGTTCGCGCCTTTGGCGGTCCTTGCGGACAAATGGGTTGTGGACCTCGTCGCGGTTGCGGCTTCGGCGGCCATTGCCGTGTGCGAGTTCGTAGCTGCGTACGTTTCGGTGGTGGTTGTGGTGGTGGTGGTGGAGTGCGCGTAGGCGTTGCCGTCCGCGTCGGTGGTGGACGCATGTTCGGCCGCTGTGGCCGTCGTTGCTAGTACTCGCTCACAGTTAAAATCGCCCTTCCCGGGCTAATAATTTTGAATTGCCTCGCTACTGTTTCAGTAGCGGGGCTTTTTACTTTCTAACCACTTGGCGAAGGCGATCAAGCTGAAGAATGACTTGCATTCGCTTGTCGGCGGGAATGCTGTGCAGCCACTTTTGACACGTGAGATCGGCGGTGCTTTCGAAGCAGCTGGCGAAGGCCACTTTGGTGACGTGCTTGCCCAAATCGGTATGCAACTTGTATCCGCCAACGCCCAACACCAAAGCAAAACCCAACCCGGCCACCGCAGCGCGAACCCAGCGCACCGCCGAAAATTTGTAAACCAAAGCGAGGATAGCGGCCACTACTCCGGCCGGAATCGCCACCCACAAAAACTGGTTTAGGGTTTGCGTAAGGGAGTAACCCAACCAAGTTTTAGAGATTGGCATCTGCAACAGAAACAAAGCCGGGAAAAGCAACGAAATCAAAATCAGACCGGCGGAAAAAGCAAAGGTTTCGGGACGCAAGTCCATTAAGTTAAAGCCAAGGCTACCGGTAATGGCACTCTGCCGGAAACGCAGCAAAAGAATATTAAGCTCTAAGGTAAAATGCCGGCGCAGCCGTTTTCCAATCCAACCCGCCTCAAATAGATTCACCGGGACTTTAAGACGATAGAGCGATGCCAGTTTAGCCGCCCACCCGGGCATCATCCAGCCCACGATTTGAACTCGGGAGTTGTCGCCGGTAACTCGCACATCCACGTATTGCGAAAGCCATTTGGCGTCGTGATTTTTCACGTACAGGCGACGTGATGAGCCCTTCATGGCAATCATGCGATAGTTCTGCTCGCTGGCCCAATGTTCGATCATCACCCAAGGATCGGTGCGAACCGAAAAATTGCGTACCCAGCGATCACTGCGATCGGTCTCTTCGTAACTACGTTCTTTGATTTCCATGTTTAGCCTTACTTGCGCGTCTATTGGAGCAAGGCCGGTGCCACCGCTTATTGCCGTATTCCCTCGGTTCTTTCGGCTGACTGAGGCCGACGCTTTTGCCCACCGACAAAAATTGGCAACCGCCGGGGTAAATACCTGGCGGGTTGCTCAATTCTCTTTTCTAAACCTGGGGCGTACTCTGGGAGCATCCACGCCCCGCCCCCCGTTTCACTCGCCGTCATAAAGGATCCTGAGGGCCCTGGCGCGCTCTCCGCCGGTCATTGCCAGAATTGGCGAGTCCACTCATAAACTTGTCTTAAAAAAAAGGAGTCAAGAACATGCCACATCACTCGCCCTACGCCGCAAGGTCCACGCCCGCCCAAACTTCTCTAGACGAGATGCAATTAGAGATCGCGTTCGCGGTGGCCGAAATTTTTGAGCGACATAAAGTCAGTTGTTTTTATCCTTCCCCCCAAAAGGCGCTGACCCCGCGCGAGCATTTTCTCAAAGGATGGAGGGATGCGCGCGCGAAGGTGGAAGGAGTTCGGCACTGCCGCCTTTTCTCAAATCGCACGCTGGTGGAAATTGCCGCTCGTGATCCCAATACGCTGGCCGAACTTGTCCTCATTCACGGCATCGGCGCGAAGAAACTGGAAGCCTTTGGCCAATCGCTAATCGATGCGCTGGCCAACTTTCGGAAGCTTGAAAAGAGGCCGGTAGAAATCAATTGTTAACGCTAAGCCATAACCAACTAGAAAGTTAACGCGGCGTGCTTTAGACCGAAAGACCAAACCTTCAATTTGCGGCGGGAGTCATCCAGGTGGTCTCATCAGTTCGGTTGCACGTGTTCTTAGCCATTTTTCTAGCGCTGGCGGCCCCCCGTTACGCTGGTGCCGGGGAGGATGAAAAGGTGATTAAGGCAACTGCCGTCACCGCCAGGCCCCGTCGACCAACTCGCCCCCCGCGGGCTGAGGCCAGCGATCAGATTAGTCGAGCCGAACAGGCCGAACGTTTCTCGGTGAAAGTGCTCAACATAAATTCAAATCTATTTGCTCCGGATATCGAGAGATCGCACGGCACCGGTTTCATCGTGTCGCTTTCCGAAGAAGAAGGGCTCATTTTCACCAACGAACACGTCGTCAGCGTTGGGCCGTTAGAGGCACAGAAGCTGGTGGCTCAATTCTCCACCGGATCGGGCAATCCCGAGGCCATTGAAGTCCAGTTGGTTTACAAAAGCCCGCTAATGGATTTTGCCGTCCTTAAATTCGATCCGCGCAAACTCAAACGAGCCCGGGCCGGCCTGCGGGTTGCCACCTTAACCGACACCAAAGACTTAGTTAAAGTGGTCCGAAAGGGTTCCGAAGTCTTGGCGTTTGGTCACCCGCTTGAAACGGAAAACGTGGCGACGATTGGCGTCGTCTCAGGGTTTCACATCGATAAAGAGCGCGGAGCCTTTATTCAAACCAGCGCCGCCATCAATCCCGGCAACTCGGGTGGCCCGCTCATCGATATGAAAACCGGCCACGTCATCGGCATTAATTCCGCCAAAATCATGGGTGCCGACAACACCGGATACGTGATTCCCATCGATCAGGTGATCTATGATTTTATGGCTTGGAATGAGAACCGAGAACTGGGTTTCAGGCGAAGCCTAATGGCACGCTACACTTTCTACTCTTCAAACTTTCTCAAGATTGAGAACCTAGACAAGGTAATCACCCAAGCCTATCCCGATTTTTTCGACGAACATGAGGGGTTGATTATGGTGGCAGAGGCGGCCGAAAGCTCCGGCCTTAAGTCTGGCGACCTTATTTTGGCCTTGAATGGCACTGTGTTTGGCCTTTTAAGCTCGTTGATGGATCGAGTGATCCACGAAGCCAACGATTCGGTAGAGGCGGCCATCATTCGCAACGGAAAGTTGATCAACATCAAAGTTCCCGTGGTCAGCCTAAAGATCTCAGCGTTGCGGCGGCAAGTGGACTTTGTGATGGCCGGTGGCCTGCTGTTGGTCGAAGTGGCCCCAGACGTGGCCTGGGCCGTGACCGGCGATCAAACGCGGGTGAGAGTAGGGCAGATCATTCCTTTTTCGCAGGCCGAAGAGATGGGCAGCCTGCCTCCCGGTTCGGCGATTACCGAACTCCAGTTTGGGGGCCAAACCTACCCAATCCGACGTTTAAGCGATGTGAAACAGGCCCTCAAAAAACGACAAGACAACGAGGCGGTTCGATTTGTATTTCACCCTCCCGGTATTGCTGAAGACGAACGCGGAGCCCATCTGCTTCGTGACGATCAGTTCGGCACGGCTCTGGTGTTAAGGGAAACCCAAGTGGCGTTGATGCCCATCGACCAAGTGGTGACCCCAGCAGATCTATCGCTTCGCAGAATGAAGGCAAATTTCGATTTCTTTGGACATAAGCCGGCCAATCGCGACTGGCGCAACTTCCTGAAAAAGCCGGGGGAGGCCAGTTGCCACCGAGAACTCTTCGAAATGGGCGAAGAGTTTGACCAGTCAATGTTGGTGAATTTTAACGGTTGGTAACCGCGCTGCGAAACTCACGGTTGGCGTCGTCGCTAAGGGCGATGACTTTGGTTGTGAATAACGTCGGACGAAGCAGCAGCGCAAAGGCATGAAGTGAAGATTTCACTTTCGCAATGGGCTCAGAGCGAGGCGCCCGACCGCCCGAAGTGGTTTTCAAATCTAGAATCCGGCTGGCGACCAAGACGCCATCGGCACGAAAAAAATCGACGCTCACAAAATGGTGACCGCTCATTAACGGTAGCACGGGGATGGTTAAATTGGTTTTCCCCTCCGCAATAGTCACCTGGGCTTTATTGCCGAGCTGACTGCCGGGGCTTAGCGAAGGAAACACCACTCCATCGCTGAGGAGGAGACTGGCCGCCACCACTTTTTGGTCATTTACTTTGGGCACCGGCACTTCCAACGCCACCGAAATATTTAACGGCACTTCGAGGCCCGACTGCCTTAGGCTTACCACTAAAACAAAGGCACCAAAACCAACTGCGCTGGTCCACGATACCCATCTTCGCAGGCTGACGCGGCGGCGTTTTTTACGGTCGCGAATCTCAGTAAGCAGACCGTCTTTCAAAAAAACCGGCGCCACTAAGAGCTTTTGTTTGTTCTGCGAAATAATTTGCCGGCTCAGGTCGGCGCGCAAAAAGGGGGATTCAACGATTTTAGCTCGCTTAACGATCATGAGAGTTCTCCAGAATGGGGCCTGCTCCACCAAATAAGGCGAGCTTGTATTCGTAGACGGTCAAAAATTGAGAACGGGCCTGCTCAAGCAAATAGCAAACCTCTCTAACGCTCCGGCCGCCCACTTCAGCGGCGAGCTCTAAAGACAGCCCCTCAGAATCGATCATCAAAAGCACCTGCCGCTCGCGCGGCGTGAGCTGCATCAAGGCGCCGAAAAAGGCTTGAGTTTCGGTGTCGTCTACTACGGGTCGCGCCTCGATAACTTCGGGCTGGGCGGAGAGCCCACGCTCGAACTCCTGCGACAACAAACGCAAAAACCATTCAAAGGGTTCGGTTTCAATCGTGAGCCACGATAAATTACGCAGCCCCAGCACGAAGGTTTCGGTGAGCAGCCGCCCGGCCTCCTCGTAGTGACCAGTCAGGCAAAGGGCAAAGCTAAAAAGTCGCGGCTGTACGAGCTCAACCAACTCGAGATACGCGGTTTCATTACCACGTTGGGCCGATCGCACTTGCGACCTCACCCACGCCTGTTCATCTTGCAAAGAATTAAATAATTTCATATGTTTAGGTCTGGCCTGGCTGGTTTGGCCCATGCCCCTGCTTGCTCTCTCATTTTCTTATCGGCATTTCGCTTTGCTGGTTTGAGGGGCCCTCTCGCTTTAGACTTTGACACCCTGCGCAAACGGCAATAACCGAAAGCACGGAGGACAACCCATGAAACTATTTATTGCTCTACTTTTGGCGGGCTCAATTGCCCAGGCGGCCGACTCGCTAGTGAAGTTCGAAGGAAAATCCAAGAAACTCTCAGGAGTCGAAGTCTTTTCTGAAGCGAAGATTAGCGTTGGCGAAGGCGAAGAAAAAAAAGAACTCACGCTCAAAAAGAGTGGCGAAGGGATTCGTAAGAAAACAAAGGCCGCTGTAATCACAGTCGACGTCTATGTTGCCGCCAGTTACGTCGATGATGTTTTGTCTCTTCAACGCGCCAAAGATCCGATCACGGGCTTGAGTGGACAAAAAGCAAAAGTACTTCGTCTCACGATGTTACGCGGACTTACGGCTGCAGAAATTATAGAATCATTTGAAGGTTCGTTGGATATGAACGGCGTCGACTTAAAAGCTGACGAAGTTAAAGCGGTCTTCGCGCAATGGAATTCCGCGGTAAAAGCTGGTGATACCATCACTTTGATTGGCTATCCGACTAAAGATGGTGATCAGCTGTTTATCGAAGTCGGCGGAAAAACCATTTCGTCAAAAGGCAAAGACCTTTCGCTGAATTTTTGGAAAATCTGGTTTGGCAAAGGCGATAGCCGGATGCTTGAAGTACAAAAGCTTCTCGTCGGTAAGGAGTAACGGATGAGACTATTTACCGCTTTGTTAGTAATGATCGGGCTCGCCTCGTGCGGGCCCATCCGCAATTTAGAAAAAATGGTCGGCACAACGGATGACATGAAGCAGGAGACTATAAAGTTGAATGCCGGCATGACTAAAACCAACAATGCCATTCATCTGCAGGTACTAACCGTCGCGCTGCAGCAGATGACGGCAACGGAAAATACAGAACAGCTGGTCCCACCGGCGCGCATGATGCCTCCGGCTTTCGTATTTACGGAAGAGGCGACGGCGCACGAGATTCTGGAAACGTTTCACACGTTCTGGATCGATGCCGTACACGGAGGAACGAGCACCAAAGACAAACCCAACGCGGTAGAGGCTCGGCTGAAGAGCCGCCAGATTAGTCGAACCGCTGCGGCCGCCATTGCGGCGTTCACTCCGCAAGCAAAGTTCAATGAAATCATAAAAACTCAAGTGGCTGAGAAGGGGCGCTACGAAGGAACGGCCTATGCACTGGCCGCCAGTCGTTTTGAGTTCATTCGTGACTACATGTTTGAGCCTACGATCAATCGTGCCCGTTCTGGTGAACTAAATCTCAGTCTGGTGAGCGCGGCCGTTGATTACTACAATCTCATGAAGCAGATCGCGCTCTATGATTTTGTAGATCGGATGGACTTCAAGATTGATAACCTCACCGAAGTGCTCGATCCCGACACTAATGTAACCACGTTGGAAGCGGTTCAAATCAAAGTAACCCCCGACGAACTTCGCAACTCAGGAAGATCGATGGCGCGGTATTTGGTAAGAAATGTTCCGGCAAATTTACTAAATTCGGCTGAAATGCAGAAGCTGATCGTTCAGTTACAGTAACCAGCTTAATGGTTCTTTAAGCCCGGAAGTTCGGTTAGAGCTTCCGGGCTTTTTTTTGCGCTTTGGACAGCCTTAGACCCCTAAGCCCACGGTGGGTCTTGCACTTATCGCATTAGGTGTTATCACCTCACTAATGCCGCACACGTCGCCGCTAATTGTTCAAAAATATGGGGGTTCTAGTCTTGCTACCCCAGCCCATATTCAGCGCGCCGCTCAGCGCATCAGAAAAGTTCGCGAGTCGGGAAAACAAGTGGTGGTAGTTGCCAGCGCGATGGGCAATATGACCGATCATTTGATTCGTTTAGCGCATCGCACGGTAAAGCAGCCGGCGCAGCGGGAAATGGACATGCTGCTCTCTACCGGCGAGCGAATTTCAATGTCGCTCTTGGCGATGGCGCTCGAAGCCGAGGGGGTTCCGGCAATTTCGTTCACGGGCTCTCAATCGGGAATTATCACCACTTCCGATCACCTGAGCGCGCGCATCAAAACAATTAAGCCCTTTCGCGCGCAAGAAGAGCTGGCGAAGGGAAAAGTGGTGATCATCGCCGGCTTTCAGGGAGTGAGCGAAAACAAAGAGATCACCACCTTGGGTCGTGGCGGTTCCGACACCACCGCCATTGCGCTTGCGGCGGTATTAAAAGCAGAATATTGCGAAATTTTGACGGACGTAGATGGCCTATTCACCGCAGACCCGCGGATTGTAAAAGCGGCTCACCTCATTTCGCACTGTTCTTACGACGAAGGCTTAGAGCTCGCCACCCTAGGTGCTAAGATGCATCCCCGAAGTTTGGAAGTGGCACGACGATTTCAAGTGCCCGTATGGATTGGCCCCAGTTCAAAAATGGTCACGCCCGACGCCGCGTTAGGAACCTGGATTACCGACGATAAAAAGGACAATCGCCCCGTGGAAAACGTAAAAATAAAAGGCATCGCCTCCTTAGGCGAGCACACCCTTTTTGAAGTGAGCGGAAGCGCCACGTCAGTTTTGGAACACGCGCAAAAAATGCGGGTGGTGCTCAAAGTTTGGCACCAAGAAAAAGATCGCATTTCGTTTGTTTGCGATCGTACTCGCGCCCAAATTCTAAAACGGCAGTTAAACGAAAGCGGTAACCTCGTAGTTTCGGAATTGGACTGTGCGCTGATTTCGGCGGTGGGTGACGGATTGGGATCTTGCCCCGACCTCTTACCGCAATTTTTGGGGGCATTAGAGAATGCCAACGTGACTCCGCGGCTCATCGCCCGCAGCGCACTCTCACTTACGGTAGTCGTGGACGAGACAGAAAAAGAAGTGGGAGTGAAAGCGCTTCATCAGGCTTTTATTGAAGGCGGGTCTAAGGGAATTGCGGCCGATGCTTTGGATTTAGCCCACGGCAAAAAAGAACCCCCTCTTACCTTGTGAGCAAAAGGGGGTTCTCTAATCGATAGATTAGGAGGAGAGACCTAAACCGGTCTCACCTCCGTACTAGGTAAACCAACCATCGTACCACCCCCTTCACAGCGCATTTAGCGCCTCGGACCCATTTGCTATGCGGCCACTTAAGCTAAATCATATCAGTTCTCGCGAACTTTAACAGCGCCCTTTTTGTCATATAAGTGTTTGAATTTCATTAAGATTTACCATTGACTGGAGCAACCTTTTTTAGCCCTCCGCCTAACGCGCCGTGCTACAATTAGAGCATATTCTTGCGCATTAGGGTTAGGGGTAACCCAACGTTCCTATTAAGATTTTTGCCTTTTTTTCCGATAGCTAATTGGGGAAGTGAGGAAAGCGATGCTTATCGCCTACGTCGCAGTATTGGTTTTGGGAGCCGGTGTTTTCTATTTGGCTTGGAATCTTTTTTCCGGAGCCCTGGAAGGTGCCGCCGCTAGTCGCCTAGAACAAAAAAAGAAAATTAGTTCGTCCGGCCTTTTGAAGTTGAACCGGCCCGTGTTTAAGGCGCTGGTGCTTCCCTATTCATCTACGCGCATTAAAGCCCCTGACCACCGCAAAAAATGGCGCAAGATGATTATTTCGGCTGGACTTGAGGAAGAGATCGATGTCGATGAGTTAATCGCCTATCGCATCAACATGGGTTTCGTATTTCCGGGCTTCTTTTTTATCTATCTGCTTTCTAGCGGCACCGTATTTCCCCTCTGGATGGTGCCGTTGATCATGGCCATGGGCTATTTCTACCCCGGTATCTGGGTCAGCGGAAATCGCAAACGACGCCACGAAGAGATCAAATTGCAAATGCCGTTCGTAATCGATCTGCTCACACTCTCTACCGAAGCCGGATTAGATTTCATCGGTGCCTTGCAAAAGGTGGTTGAAAAAACGCGCAGTGGTCCGTTAGTAGATGAAATTCAGCGCATGCTGCAACAGATTCAGTTAGGCACCTCGCGTGCCGATTCGCTTCGCGAACTTGGAGTCCGTATCGACCTCCAAGAAATTTCATCTTTGGTAGCCGTACTGGTGACTGCCGATCAGATGGGTTCTCCCCTTGGTCCGGTGCTTCGCGTGCAGTCCGAATTAATTCGCACCCAACGATTTACCAGCGCCGAGAAAAAAGGTGCCGCGGCCTCACAAAAATTGCTCTTCCCGCTGATTTTTTTCATTATGCCCGCGGTCTTTATCATGATCTTCGGGCCCATCATTTTGAGTGCCATCAAATGAAACAGACAACGCTAATGAGAGGCACTAACGAACTCATCGCCCGCTGTTTTTTGGCGGTGAGCTTCTTCTCGCGCTTTCTCGGGCTGATGGGCCGCAACTCACTTGCTGAGAACGAAGCCATTCTGTTTCCCAAATGCAATTCAATCCACACTTTCTTCATGCGCTTTCCCATCGACGTGGTTTTTTTGTCGAAAGATGGCGAAGTGGTTTCTACGATCTCTTCGTTTCCCCCTTGGCGGATGCTCTTGCCGCAACCCCGCGTGAAACACACTCTGGAGATGGCGCCCGGAAGCATCGCCCGGCTCAACATTCGAACCGGCCAGCTTTTACAGTGGGAAGGCAGACCAGAGTGAGAGTAGATATATTAAAAAATGGCGAGGTGGTTCTCACCAAAGAGCTCGGCGAAGGCAACTTCAAAATCGGGAGGGGCCCCGAGTGTGATCTACAGCTCAAGTCGAATAGCGTTTCCAAACAACACGCCCTATTAGTGATTAAAGGTGGCCGGGCCGCAATTGTAGACTTGGGTTCAGCGAACGGAGTTTTTGTTAACGGCATTCTCGTGAAGAAGCAGAGGGTACGTTCCGAAGACGAGATTAAGATTGTGGATTTTTCGATTCGCATTGGCGCCAAAGTGAGTAAAGAAGGAACGCGGACCGGCTTTCGCGCCCCTCGCGGTAACAATCCAAATTACTCCACCGGAGCCCCCGGCTACGATGGCAATGCCGCCCTCAAAATGGACTTTGCCCAGAGCGAACCCTCGGCCATGAATACCGAGCCGGCCGCCGCAACCACGCCGCAAGAAAAATTTTTGGAGTTGATGGATCAGAGAATCCTGCTGCCCTTCTTCTCGCTGGTAAAGACGTTCGACTGGCGCTGGATGCTGGCTTCAATCTTATTGATCGCACTGCTGAGTTCGGTGCTCCTAAGCGTTCTCCCGGTAATCCGTTGGGGAAAAACCATCACCACAAAAGAAGCTTTGGCCCGCGCCCATACCATCGCCGCACAAGTGGTAAGAGAGAACTACCGCATACTTTCCAAGACCAACGACAATACCCGGCTCACCGTTGAGGCGGCCGAAGCGGAAAAAGGGGTGCTTTCGGCGTACATCGTCGACCCCAAAACCAGAACCGTATTGGCGCCGGCAAAGTATTTTAATAAGTCGCTCACCGAAGCCTTTCAGACCATCGCCATGAACCGAGTGATTGAAGGTAAGGAAGATCAGGTTGCGGTTAGCCAAGAAGACGACATTTTCATCATCGCCCAACCAATCCGCGCCTATTCACCCGATACCAATGAAAATCTTCTGCAGGCCATTGTGCTGGTCACGTTTCAAATCACGAGTGAAGTCACCTCTACCTTTCAGCCAATGGTGGAAGCAAGTCTCTTTGCCGCGCTCTTTTCGCTGTTCGCTTTTTTCTTTATCTACAAAATGTTCACGCACCCGATTAGCCGAATTCAGGAACAATTGGACGCGGCCCTGAAGGGCGATAGCATCGCCATTACCGCCGAGGCCAAGCTTCCCGAGCTAGAGTCTCTGGTGGCCACGATCAATTTCTCGGTCTCACGCCTCAAGCAAAGCGGCAACATGAGCACCGGCGACATTGCCAGCAACGACACCTCCGATGAAGACGGCCGGGTGTTACAAGCGGCCCAAATTTTTGACGTATGTAGCAGCGATGCCATTTTGCTTCTCGATCGAGAGAAGAAAGTTCGCTACGTAGGCAAGGCATTAGAAGAAATGCTTTCGATGCGCAATCAGTACGCGCAAGGCCAGAACATAAGCGACGCCTGCAAAGACCCTGGTTTTGCGGGTACGGCGATTGACATGACCGAGCGAGTATTAAATTCGCTGGGCGATGCTCAGTCGGCCATGCTGGATATCAATGGCATTTCGCGCACCATGTCGGCGGCAGGGTTTAAGTCCGGTAACGGCGACATACGGTTTATTTTACTCACGGTGAAGATGAATAGTGCGTCGTAATGAGAACATAACCCTTGAGGACGTTAAGCCCTTTCTGGAGCAACTGACCGGAGATGGCGAAGGACGAATCATAGAGCTTCAAGGCAATCGTGTGTCTTTTGGCCGAGGTCCTGACAATGACGTTGTGATCTTGAGCGAGTCGGTATCGCGTAACCACGCGGCGATCTTTAAACGAGCGCGCCTGTGGTTTGTCGAAGACAGTGGCAGTAAAAATGGAGTCTTAGTGAACGGATCGTTCCACAAAAAAACGCCCCTTACCCCCGGCGACGTACTGCAGATCGGCGACGTGGCATTCCGATTTAGTCAGCCCCGGTCGGAGAGCGTGGCCTTTGAGCCTAGCGCAATCAAAAGGCGCCCGTTTGAGACCAAAAGCTACCACGAGCCCAAGCCGGCGGATGTGAATGCCTTTATCGAGTCGGTGGAAAACAGGCTGGTTCAGCTTAAACAAGGCGGCAACCGCCTCTCATTTTATCTCCTATCGGTGCTCGGTCTCACGGGAATGATTTTTATCTGTTTTCCTCAGAACAAGCGAGTGAAGCCAATCGCGGTAAGCCGTGCCACGGTTGGCGGTGGCGATGAGGTGAGGATCGCCCCGTTGCCCGGAGAAGAGGGCAATCGCGCTCCGGCTGAGCGCATCGCGAACGAAATGCCAGAGTCTGCCTCCCTGGCCACGCCTCGGCTTGATCTCGCCATGCCGTCGCAACCGCTGGCTAAACGCCCTGCCGAAACCTTAAACGATTCGGAAGAGGTCGTTGCCTACATCGAAGAAGGCCGTAAATTTTTACGGCACCGTGACTTTGAAAGTGCCGCCAAGGCCTTTCAGTTTGCGCTGATCATTGATACCGAAAACGAAAACGCGATGAGGGGCATTTACGCCGCTGAGCACCGCATGTCTGATCTAGAAGAGGTGCCATTGAATGAGCTTCCGGAGATTCGAAAAAACCGAGCCCGAAAGAACATGAAACGGGATGGCCGCGGCCATCAAAATGAAAAAGCGGGCGTGCTCATCGAAAAGGCAAGACGCGAACTGGTTGCACGCAGCTACACGGCAGCGCTCAATGCTGCCCTGTCGGTGCAGAAGCTGCGCTTGAGTAAAGATAGCGAACTACACGAAGAGGCCGCCGGTATCGCCGCGAAGGCCCGCCAGGCGAGAAAAGAAGAGTTTGAACCATTTCTGCTCCAGGCCAAAGACAAACTCGCGGCAGAAGAATTTAGAGCGGCACGCAACCTTTGTGATGAGATACTTAGGAGAGATCCCGCGTACGAAGAGGCAAAGGACTGCCTCCGCCGTGCAGTTAGGGGTCAATAATATGGCAAAAGGCTCTTTAAAATTTGCTGAGCCCGCGGCGATGGAAGTGGCCATTGAGAGTCCGCGTCCGCGCGCTACGGCGGCCATCGAAACGGTGGCGGGTCCCGATAAAGGGCGGATCATCGAGCTCGATGCCAACCGCATGACGATTGGGCGCACCGAGGAAAATGATATTGTCATCGCTAGCGACGGCATTTCACGCACGCACGCCTTTTTGGGCCAGACCGCTGAGGGCTGGTTCATTCGCGATAACCAAAGCAAGAACGGCATTCAGGTAAACGGAAAAAAGGTCGGTGAATCGTGGTTGGCTGACGGCGACGTCGTGCAGGTTGGCAGCTTTATTTTTAAGTTCCGCGATTCCCAGGCACTAGCGGTACCCGAGCCTAAAGCCGCCAACTATGGATCTTCTGATTTAGGCGCCGGGGGCATGGGGTTAGATGCCATGGCCGGGCCGCAGAAAAAGCCAAACCGCCGCCCGCTTCTTTATACGCTCGTTATCGCCGTCCTCGGCTTTTTGTACGTGGCCCAAAATGAACCCCCTAAGAAGGAAGGCGAAGCCACTAAAGACGCTAGCAAAACGCTCGCACGTGATTTTGACCTCGGTAAAGAGCCAACGATGCTCGAGCCCGGTCAAAAACAGGGCTTAAAGGGAATTGAAGACCCGGCATTAAAGAGCGCTGAAGTAGAAATGGAAAAACTCGACTGGACGAACTCTAGTTTGCGAGAGGCCGAGCAATTTTTTAGACGCGGTCAGCGCGAGTACATGTCCAAAAACTATGGCCGCGCCATCGACCAATTTCAAACGGCACTGTCGCTCTACCGTGGCCACCGTTTAGCTGAAAAGTACCTACGTTTAACCATGTACGAAGCCGAAGTGAAGGCTAAAAATCACATGGCAATCGGCATTCACTATTTTGAGTCATTGCAATACCAACGCGCAATTTTTCATTTTACCGAGGTGATTGGCTTGATGCAGCACCGTTCGAGTGAGGCCATCGTCGGCGAATCCGAAAGGTACATTAATTTGAGTAAGCGGCGTTTACAGGCGGCGGAACTATTTCCATGAAGATAACGCTAAAAATCTACGAAAAGGGGCAACTCATCACCGAACGTGTGTTCGATGAAGGCACCTACCGCATCGGCCGGTCTGATTTTTCAGACATTATCCTGAGTCACGATGCGATCAGCCGAAGCCACGTTGAAATTCGTGTCACTGACGCCAATGTCTACGTCACCAACATGAGCAGCAGCGGTCGCCTCAAAGTGAACGGAAAGTCGGTGGAAACCGGCGAGGTGGGCGAAGGGGATGAAGTGGCAGTGGGTCCTTTCCGCTTGGCCTTCTTCATGGGAGATGTGGCGGAGGCCAGCCCGTCCACCGGCAGCGCTTTAGTTCCGGTTAATAAAGACGGCGACTCCGTGCCCGAGCAAAATGGCGAACCTGCCCCCGCCGAAGAAAATGGTGGACTGGAGAATGACAACTTCCAAATCCCCGAATCCGGCGACGCGGGCCAAGTTGATTTCGGCGACAATAACGGCGGATTTGGTGGCGAGCCAAATCCCCAAAACGATCCGCCGATGGCACAGGTCCTACAAATGTCTTCGGGCCGTGAAGGCACGCAGTTTAAGAATGATACCCAGGTAGATGCCCAACAGATCGTGGCTAAGCTCTTGATCACCGAGGGGCCTCGTCAAGGCGAAGAGATTCCGGTGCAGTCATACGAAATCTCTTTAGGGCGCAGCAAGAAGGCCGACATTTATCTTGATGACGAAAAGCTGTCGCGCGTCCACGCCAAGATTGCCCGGGTGGGCATGGGCTATCGCCTCATCGATATGAATAGCCGTCACGGCACTTACGTTAACGGCATGCGGGTGCTCGAACATCCCCTTACCAGTTTCGACGAAATTCAGATCGGTAAGACCAAGATTAAATTTTTAATTTCTAACCTTCTCTCTTCCGAAGTAGGGGGGGGCAAGCTTGCCCCGGTTGGTGGAACGGGCGCCTTCAACGGAAATACCGCTTTGAATCAGAACTACGAAGCCACCCGTTCGATGCAAATCGATGCCCTGCCCGACGAAGTGCTGATGGACTTGCGCAACCCAAACGCACCGCCTCCGGTTTACCCGAATGAGTTCATGGGTTCGTTGCCGCAAGAGCCCGAGCAAAGCTCCAAGTTCCGAAATATTTTGATTGGTGCGGTAGCGGCACTGCTATTGCTCTTCGTACTCATGCCCAATGCGGACAAGGGTAAAATTAAAGGCGAAACTGCGGCCAGCGGGATCAATGGCGTGGCCGATAAAGGGGTTGAAATAGTAAAGATCCCGCCATCGATGCCCAAAGAGTACGCCGAGCTGTCGCCTGAAGTGCAGCGCCAACTGGAAGGATTTTACAACTCCGCCGAAAAATCAGCTGATGAAGGGGCCTACGAGGACGCGGTGGGGCATTTGAAAAAGATTCACGAATTTCTTCCCTACTACAAACAGTCGCGCGAACAATTGGACAAATTTCAGCGCAAGCTGAAGGAAAAGCAGATTGCGGAGGCCGACGAAAAATCGAAGAAAGATGCGAAAGTTGATCTCCAGACGTACTTAGATGATGGCAAAGAGTATTTAAAGGAGGGCGATTTCGAGCGCGCGAGCGAAGCCTTTAACTCCGCGATCGTGATTGACCCCTACAACGACAACGCCAACAAAGGCATCAAAGCGGCCCAGGCTAAAGTGCGCAGTATCGAGGAGATTCCACCCGAGAGAGATCCGGAAGACGACAAGCGCAAGCTTATCGCTGATCTCTTTCAACAATCAATGGCGGCTTTCACCAGCAAGAGCTACCAGTCGGCGATTGATACTGCCGAAAAGATTCGCCAAATCGAGATCAAAGGGGATACCCAATATTTAAATGAAGCCAAGCAGATCATCGATCGATCGCGCTCACTACAAAAAGAAGAGTTTGAGCCATTTCTCATCCAGGCCAAAGAGAAGTACGCCGAAGGTGATTACAATGCCAGCCGCGACCTCTGCGAAGAGATGACCAAACGCGACGCCAATTTTGACGACGCTAAAGAGTGCGTACTCAAAGCAAAAAAACAGCTGAACCGCCTAGCCAAAGAGGCCTATACCCACGGCTATATTCTTGAGAGCATGAACCGCCTCGAAGAGGCCAAGCAATACTGGAATCGGGCAAAAAACTACGTTCGCACCGGTGACGACTATTTCGATAAAGTGAATAAGAAGCTCGATTACTATCAATAATTACGCAGCCCGTTATCGTGCCGCCGCCCCGTCGGGTAGAATTCGTCTACCCACATGAAATCACTCCCTTTCATTCTGACCTTAGGCTTCGTCGCGTTGCTCACTCTTCAGTGCAATTGGTCGGGGGGCCGAACCGCAGATTTAAAATTTTCGATGGGCGAAAGCTCCGAACCAAAGCACACGGCGGCGCCGCGATTCGAACGCTCGTCATCCAATCCAGAAACCCTAGGTAAGATGCACTGCTTTTTTATTTCGGTGGCGGGTAGCGGAATCGTGCCGTCGGTGGGCTCCGCTCAGCTGAACAGCCGAAAACCAGACTGTTTTGGTTTTGGCACCACTTCAAAAGGGATTAAGCTCACCGAATTAACCAGTGAGGCCGGCTACCGGTTTAGAATTCCCTTGGGCCCCAACCGGCAAGTGAGCGTTTTTGGCGCTTACTCCTCAACCCTCGGCACCACTTGCACCGGTAAAGAGGTGGCTGACCTTTTTGGCTATTCGGCCCGCCCCCGAATCTATTTACTAGGCCGAACCACCACCGACCTCTATCGAGACAGCGTGGTAGATGTCATCAACAGCTACGATTCGGCCAATGCTAATGATCTGGCCGAAACCTGTCCCATCCAAAACGAAGGAAAACCCGAACCCGATGATCCCACGGCGCAGCCCCCCTTAAGAGGGTCTCGTTTGCTAGTGGCCTCCGAAGCTAGGGGGAGGGATCCCAATTTAGCCTCGATGTCGTTCGATGAAACGGGCGCCTTGGTGAAGCGGCAAGAGTTTTACATGAGCGGCAGCATGAAAAAGATGCAGATCAACGCAGATCGCACTTTGTTACTGACGACATTTAATTTTTTAAATTTTGCACGTGGGACTATAAACGCCCAGCTCTATCGCCTGGAAACTCAGGGCGATGACGCCGGAAACTTCACCCTCAAAGGCAATTTCTCGATGGGAATCGGCTCAACCGAGGGGTTCTTTACCATCGATCCCCGTTTGCGCTTCGCCTACTATGCCGGCCCGTCTCAAATTGATGTCGGCAGTTTTACCGACAGCGCTCTCGCGACGAATGGCGATGACTCATTCTTAGTTGCAAATCTAGCTGGAGTAGTGGCGACTTCAAATTTTGTATACAGCGTTTCCGCCGACCCTATTGCCACGAACACCAAGTTGTCGGCGTACACGCGATCAAGCACGACGGGCGCATTGACTTCGGTAGCCCCCACCGCTTTTTCTGCTGCGAGCGTCGATAACTACATCAGCCAGCCCCTTTGGGATGGGGCGGACATGTTGTACTTTGGAATGGGCACCAGTGTTCGCGCGTTAAAAATAGCGCCCTCAACCGGTTCACTTATTCAAACTGGAAGCCTTGCTCCCCTTCCCCTAGTGACTGCGCTCAATCAGATGGTGAGGCGAATGCTCTTTGATAGTTCAAAGACTAAACTCTACGTTTTGACTCAAGAGACTTCGGGTACGTTAATAGGCGCTAGCGGTGGAATTACTATTTTTGAACGTTTTGCCGACGGGTCACTTAACACTAGCACCGTAAAATCGATCCCCCTTGGATTTAGTCCCCAAGATTTTGCCGTCGACCCAGAGGGTAAATTTGCGTTTATCGCTGATGCTGGTAGTCGCGCCTTAAACCTCGTTCGGCTTACCGAGGCCAACCCCGTAGTAACCCCCGGCAAAGTTTTCGATTCAAAGGTACTCAGCCTACAAATGATCCCAATTTTTTAATTACTTAGCGCTGCAGACGCAAGCGGCCTCTTCCAAAAATATTTTGTCGCTGGCCTTGCCTGAAAAATGACGCACCCGAATCGATTTGCCGTCGGGGCAGGTGCCCAAGTTTTCAAGTCGAAATTCATATTTTTCGGTAACTAAGGTGAGCTCTTCGGGCACGATTGCGTCGCCACGCTTATTGTTTGAAAAGATCCAGGTCTCTTTGAATTGTTCCACCTTATTGCCATTCAGCAAAAAGGTGACGCTAGCCTTATCCGTTATGGTGACTTCAATTTTGTCGTTCGAGCCTTTGCATTGAACTTTATTTTCGGCCGCCGCCAAATTGGTATGAAAAAAGGGGGAAAAATAAGCCAGTAGCGCCAAGCTCCACCGTTTTAATCGAATGACCTTCATCGCCACAACTCCCGTTACGGGTTTAACTGCCCAAAACCCCTATTAATTTAACTCGTTGCGTTATTCAAGTCAAAGAAATTGTCGCCCACCAAGATCAGTTATCATAAGCCGATGCGCATCTTGTTCATCTTCTTACTACTATCGCTTCCCATCGGACTAATGGCCGAACCGCCGGCCGCCAGTTTAGGCACGCCCCGTGCGTCAAAACTGCCACATGGAACCGCACACTTTGGGCTCAATCCAACCCCTAGCGCTGACGACGAGGTGTGTAAAAACAATCTGCAAGCTGAATTTGATGATCAATTGTTGAATCGTTTGATCGGGGTCATGATTTCGCCGGCTCACTATCACACCGGCAGTGCCGCGATGGCTCGCGAGTTTTTGCGCGACGCCGCCTCACGTGATCCTAAGTTGGCAGACCGCATTCTCAAATTCTCATTAAGTGCTTACGATCTCACCCAAAAAGAATTTCCCGGCGCAGAAACCGGCGATATTTTGCAGCTGGTTAGCGAAGTGACCGGCTACCTGCCCGATGGCCACCCCTTAAAAAACCCTGAAGAAGTTGCCAGTCAACTTCAACGTCACGCCCTCGACTGGGTGACGGTTTCACTACAAAATGTAGCGAATAAAAAACTGCTTAAAGCAAGCCAACTGCCGCCCAGCCTACTAAACATTATTTCTGGCTACTCCAAATCGCTTGACCGGCTCTCCCCGCAAGCCCGTGAAAGGGCGTTAGAAAATTTTATTGCCGAGCTCAAAGCCAAGGGGATGGGTGAGGCGGAGGGATTTCTACTTCAGCCCCTGGCCCGTCACTTCGGAAAGGCACAGCTAGATAGCGCTCTTAAAAAGTGGAGCGAATCGCCTGACTCCATTTCGGCCATGGCACTATTGGCAAGTACGGTAAGTGAGAGCAGCGACCCAAAGGTCGCGCTAGCCGCAAGGGTTTTTCTTGAGGCAAATAGATCCGAAACCATGAAACGGCTCAAAGGCGGTGTTGAGCAGCGCGTAGCCGAAGAAAAAAAGGGAATTGAAAAGTCTGCTAAAGAGGTTCGCGCGCTCAACCGTGAAATTATCGAGCTTTCAATTGGGCTCGGTCTAGACATGGCGGGAATTATCGATCCCAGTCCGTTGTGCTCAGCCCTAAGCTCAGGCTACTGCATTTATCGCGAGATGAAAGCCGATAACCCCGATTACATCTTAGTAACGCTGTCGTTGGTGGGAATGCTACCCGCTCTGGGCAAATTGGGTTTAGGAATAAAAGTGGGTAGGCAGATGGAGAAGCTCATCACCATGACCCGCAAGGCAAAAGTTCTCATAGAAAGCATCATGAGCTCACGTCGACTACTGCAGCAATCGCTACAAGCGTCTGATTTTCTAGATTACGCCGTTAAAGTTATCGGAAAAACGGTTGATCATCAGTTGCACGCTCAAGCCAAAAAAATTCCGTTGCCCGCGCGCATCGGACTCGAAAATTTTACTGGCCTTCCGCTGACTTCAGAAAAGGGAGAGCCCTTTGCCGCCGCATACATTCAATCGGCAATCGATGAATCCCTCATCGGCAAGAAGGCAAAAGAGACCTGCTCGGCATTTGATCGTCGGGTTAAAAAGGTAAAAGAGTTACTTTCAATTCCCGGAAAAAAAATCCGCGCTCTGGTCCAGGGCAACGAGCCCAGCCTGGCCAAACCGCAAACGTCTTTTGCCACTGAACGTGGCGTAACGACGCCAAACTATGACCCGTGGTTAGCGGACGAGCTCAGGGCGAAATGGACAAAGTAAGGCGAAACTCTCTGGCTCCCTCGCCTTATTCGGGATGCAGCACCAATACCGGACAGGCGGCACTGCGCAGCACCTTTCGCGTGTTACTACCCACAATTTTAGTTTCAATTGGGCCCGAGCGAGACGCCATCACGATGACGCACGACGGAAACTTGCGTGCCGCTTTCACAATGACGGTGGCCGCATCATCCATTTTTCGTACAAGATTAAAACTGATCGCCACCCCATGCGAATCGGCGTAGTCCATCCACGCTTTTCCGGCGGTCTGAGCCTGGGCTACCACTTCATCAAACGCCTCTTTGCCCACCGAAGGCACTACGAAGGGGTAGGGCAACGAGATATGAAACAGTTCGATTTGATGTAGCAGCACGATTTCAACGCCCAAATTCTTAGCGCGATCCACCACCTCGTCAAAAACTTTTCGCGAACTGTCGGAAAAATCGGTTGGAAACAGAAACGTATTGAAGTGGCTTTGGTTGGTCACACCCGCCTTTTTCGAAGTTACCAGAACGGGCAGAGGAGATTTTAAAACCAGCTCTTCGGCAAAACTGCCCATCAACAGACGCGCAACGCCGCGGCGGGAGTTTGACCCGACCAGAATTAAATCGGCTTTGGCGTTGATAGCAAAGTCGACGAGGCTTTCAACCATCGCCCGAACCGAAAGGCCGGTAGACTTGATAAATTTCGGTTTTTGAACCCTGGGAAGTCCAGCCAACTTGACCAGCATCGAAAGGTTTTTGCGGCCGGTATCTAACCACGGCCTATCGATGTCCGGGGTTTCCTGTACGAAAATCCCGGGAGGGTCCGGACAGTAAACATAGACCGGCTCAATTTCCGCTGCCGAATGCTCCAGAAAGAAACGGGCGCCGCCACCGGCCTGAACTTGGGTCTCTAGTGACTCTGGAAAGGCATCTACGGCCCAGACAACTTTCTGGTCCATCGGCTTTTTAAAGTTTTTCATTTTTAGTTCGAAATGCAATCGCGAAGCCACCACAGACCCCGCCCAGTCTACTTACTTTAACCAGGCAACACGAGACAAAACGCCTCGCGCCCTGCTAAAGTGTCTCACCAGAGACAATTCTACCCGTAATTTAGCCTGGAAAGCATGGCACATCGGTTGCAATTCGGCATTACATCGAAAGGACATTCGGATGAGTTCGAAAATGAAGAGCGGTCGAGTTATTTGGGCCGTTGATGCCACGGCTAAAGAGAGCAAGCTGCAGGTTTCGACGTTTAAAGCCCTTTCAAAAATTTTGGGTCCTAAACAGACTTCGGTAGAGCCCGTGGCCGTAATGGGGCCATTGGTTGAAGTGCCAAACGCCTCCTTCGCTGGCTACCTTGTGGCGCAGCGCAACGAGATCGTGCAAAAGCTTAAAAAAATGGTCGCCCAACTCAAAGATCGGCGAATTATGCCACCGACCATTCTCACCAGAGATGGAATCTCAACCCAAGGCGTGGTGGATGAGCTGCTTGATTACGCCCACTTCATCAAAGCGGAGCTGATAGCCGTAGGCAGTCATTCGCGAACTGGGTTGAATCGCTTGGTCTTAGGCAGCTTTGCCGAAACTCTTTTACTGAAATCCGACATTCCGGTGTTGGTTATCAACCCCACTACGAAGCAGACCAAGGCGGTTAAACACTTATTGTTCGCCACTGATTTCTCAGACGCTTCTCACGAAGCGTTTGAACAAGTGGTGGCGCTGGCGGCGCAGTTGAAAGCTCGTGTCACGCTCTATTCGAAAATTGAATACTTTGTGCCACAAACGTTCGAATTGATGAAAGTGAGCCACTACCAAGACTATTTAGAGAGCGACAAAGCGGATCGCAAAAGACGTGGTCAAAAATGGTGCGCGCTCGCCGCAAAATCAAAAGTGAAGGCAGAGCTCGTTTTGGACGACCGGCCGGCCTATATCGCGGAAGGCATCGTAGATACCGCTAAAAAGAAAAAGGCGGACTTAATCGCCCTGGCCTCCTGCTCAGGTAAACTCGAAACCGCGCTCATCGGTAGCGTCGTGCGTAAAGTGGTTCGCTTAGCCAAAGAGCCGGTGTGGATCGTTCATCCCAAGAGCAAAAAATCAACTGCACGGCAGACTCATCCAAAGGCAGAGCACAAGCTTCGGATGGTCAGCGGAACCAAAATCTAACTCAATTTCCAGGAAATAAATTGTGAAAACAAAGCGCAGGCATCGTGCTCGGTCATTAATTTTTCTCACAACCCTTATTTCGGGCGCAGCGCACGGAAGTCTGATGGGCACCCTCAGTCAGACAATGGCCAATCAACAGTTAATCGAAAGCGGAAGAGAAGCCTTCGTGAATCGCTGTTCAGGCTGCCACGGCATGACCGGCGAAGGAAATGGACCGGCGGCGACCATGCTTTCGCCCCGTCCGCGAAACTTAGTGAGCGGCTCGTTTAAACTGCGATCTACCGCCATGGGCACCCTGCCCACGGTGACCGATCTACTGCGCACCATCAATCAGGGCATCAGCGGCAGCAGCATGCCGCCATTCAAAGAGCTAGCTGAACAAGAAAAGCTGGCGATCGTAGCCTACGTACGATCTTTACGCCCCGAATTTAAAGAAACCTTGGCCGCGCAAGTTAGCATCACGCTACCGCCGCCTCCCGCCGACACCTTCGCCAAGAAAACAAATCTGATCGCGGCCGCCAAACGCGGACTCGTGGTTTACGAAAAAAGCTGCTTACCCTGTCACGGCACTGACGGACGGGGTGACGGCCCCAGCAGCGAAGGCATGGTGGACTCTGACGAGCGACCGATTAAGCCAGCCAACCTCGCTAACGTGAACCTCAAGAGTGGCCCCTCGGCCCAAGATGCGTTCAAAGCAATTAGCACCGGCTTAGACGGCGCGCCAATGCCAGCCTACGCCGATTCCATTGCTGAAAAAGAGCGCTGGGATTTAGTGGCCTATATCTTTTACCTTCGCGGCCGAGCTGCGGGCATTTACCAAGACGGAGATTCGCTCAAATGAATGAAGTCAATTCCAGCCGCAAAGACGAGCTCGTAGATTACGACGTGATCAAAAATCACTACTACGCCGCCATCGGCTACATGGTGATTGTGATTCTGGCCGGCCTTACCTATTCGTTACAGTTTTTACAAAAATACCCGTTCCCCGGAATCTCATTTTTGAGCCCCGGTCGGGTACGCATGGTCCATACTACCGCGGTTGCTTACGCATGGCTTGCAAACGGACTCTTCGCCACGCTCTATTACATCGTTCCGAAGTTAACCGGCTTTCCGGTTTTATCAAAAAAGCTGAGTTCCTTTCTGTTTTGGAGTTATCAGTTCCTACTCCTAGCTTCAGTGGCCCTCATTCTGGGCGGGCATGCGCAGGGTTTAGAGTGGGCAGAAACGCCAAAAATCCTTGATCCCTTTATCGCTCTGGTGGTCGTCGGGCTGGTGATTAATTTCATCACGCCAATTTTCAAGGCCCGGGCCGGAAAGATGTACGTAAGCCTGTGGTACATCACCGCCGCCCTGCTTTGGACGCCTCTAGTTTACGTACTGGGGAATTTTTTACCCGAGTATTTTTTTGCCGGAACCTCGGGGGCAACGATCTCCTCCATGTACATTCACGACCTAGTGGGCCTATTCGTCACTCCGCTCGGAATTGCGATGGTGTACTACCTGCTGCCCGTCGTCATGAAACGCCCCCTTTATAGTCACGCGCTGTCCCTAATCGGTTTTTGGGGGCTGGCGTTTTTCTATCCGATGAACAGCGCCCACCATTACTTGTTCTCTCCCATTCCCATGTGGACGCAATACTTCAGTATCGTGGCGAGCATTGGAGTTCACGTTGTGGTTTACACGGTAGTGTTCAATATTTTTGCTACCCTGGCCTCCGATTGGCCTCAGTTAGTAACCAACTATCCGGTGCGCTGGATATTTTTTGGCACCTTGGCGTACCTCATCACCTGCATCCAGTGCGCCGTGCAAGTGACGCTCTCGGCCCAAAGTATCATTCACTTTACCGATTGGGTGGTCGGCCATTCTCACTTTGTCCTCTTCGGCACTTTTAGCTTTTGGATCACGGCCTGGATGTACTACCTGCTGCCCCGAATTTGGGGAGTAGATTGGTACTCCGACTCACTCGCCCGTTGGCACTTCTGGCTATTGGCCTTGGCCATCTCGATTATGCAGGTTGATTTGCTGGCCGCCGGGGTGGTTCAGGGAATGATGTGGAAAGCGCTGTCGCCGTTCATAGATAGCGTGAGTGCGTCAGTGCCCTTTTGGTGGGTGCGTACCTTCACCGGAATCATGATTTTAGTCGGCGAGGTTTGCTTTATCGTGAATGTTTATTTGAGTTGGCGAGAGAGTAAGAACCAGACCAAATTTACTGCCCCCGCGGCTTTGACGATGGGAAATTAGCAATGGGACGAATTGAAAAATTTAGCACCGTGTTTCTCGGCGCCGGTCTGGTCTTATTCTTTGTGGCCGTTTTCGGGCTGGCCGCCGTCCCTATCTGGATGATTGAAAAAGGCAGCGACGATCAAGGATTGCCCATGGAAGTGCCGCCAATTTCAGCCGACGAGTATTCAGATTTGCAATCTTATCGCGACGCTTTGTTTCAGGGTCGCGATACCTACATCGCCGAAGGCTGCTGGCATTGCCACAGTCAGTTCGTCAGGCCTACCGCCAACGAAAACCTGCGTTACGGACCGGTCTCCTTGCCGGGCGAATTTCAAAACCGCCTCAATCTGCCGCAACTTTTCGGAACCAGGCGCGTGGGCCCCGACCTAAGCCGAGAGGCGGGTAAAAAAAGTAACGACTGGCATTACGCCCATCTCTACCGCCCCACCAACGTCGTGCCGCAGTCGATCATGCCGACCTACCCGTGGTTTTTTGACGAGAAGGAGGGGAACGTGGTTCCCAACAAAGAAGGTAAAGCCTTGGTGGCGTATCTGCAGTGGCTGGGGTCTCCCATGAAAGATCGGAAGGAAAGTGCTTATGACTTCGAACAGCAAACCTTACCCCCAGCGGAATAGAAAATGGCGTTGGACAGCGCTCGCTTTGGGGATCGTTGGCTCGATGAGCCTCGCGTTAGCGATGATATCATTTTTTGGAAAACAGAATTACGAGGCCATTGCCTTGGTGTTCTACGCTTTGCTCGCTACCGCTTTTCTTGCCGCCCAAGTATTTGGCTTTGTTTTTAGCCAATCTCACTACTCTGAAGAGTGGGAAGAGGCGAAGTACCTCATGCTGGAAAATGAGGCCGAACCCCGATGAAAAGCCGCAGCACCTTCTCGCCCCCCTTGTTTTGCTTGGTCTGTGGCATTGACTCTGGTCCGGTAAGAACCTTTTTGCTCGTCTTTATCGGAGCGCTGGTGGGGGCTTCGGTATTGATTTTGGTCTGGTCATTGGTGACGGGCCGACTCAAAGATTCAGAAGAGATCTCAAGCTTCGCCATCGAGGCAGAATCGAATCGAAAAGGAGATAGCAAATGAGCGAATCCCAAGAAAAAGATTTTTTACGTTACCAAGGAAATGCCGTACCACGCGTGATTCGCCTCGCTTGGACCCTATTTATTGCCTTTTGTATTTTCTATTCCGTCAATTATGCCTGGGGAGATTTGAAACAATGGTTGAAGGCGATAAGCTAGCCGTTACCGATCTTCCCGAACCACGAAAAAGACAGCCAACTGCCGTGTCGTCTCGAGAATCGCGTTGGGAAATCACCAAAACATTTTTGGTCGTGCTCTTTTTCTATGTCCTTCTTCACAAAGCGTTGATTCCTTTAGTGCTCAAAACCACTCGCCTGCGCACCAGTCCCTACGCCAAACTCGATTTTTGGTTTTTACACCCCTTTTTACTCTGGCTCTCGATGCGCAAAGTAAAGGTGATGACCAACGCCTCGTCATTTTTGGCTGGCGGTGGAATTGCCTTCGCCGGTTATGAGTTAATGGCGACCCTCCAGGGTCGGCACACCGGATGGCTCACCTTTAGCCATCTACTCACTTCAGTCCCGGTAGGCATTCTCTGTATCCTTCTTCTTAGCACCACGGGAAACCAAGCCAAAGCGAGTGCGGCCTGGTTAGGCGCAGCCGGCGCGCTTACCTTCTTGTTTGGGTTGCTTCCTTACTTGGAGTGGTTATGAGTTTTGACTTTTGGGTACACACGATTGAGCTGATTTTGGTAAGCGGCACTGCCTTTATTTTGTGGCACTTGAAGAAGAGAAAAGAGAGGCCAGAGCAGTGAACGCGGCAACCCTGCAAATCTTTCCCGAAAGCTACCGTACCGGCGTACCCATTACGGTAATCACGAAGGGTTCCACTCGCCACAAAATCATCGTCACTCCGGTGACCGCGCAAACGCAGGAGACGTTCGCGGTGATGCCGGACCCCTCCGCCGATGGCTGGAGTGTGCAGTTTAGTTTAGCGGTGCCGGGCACGTACCGGGTGACGAGCGGAACTTTATCCCAAGTCATTCGCGTTTCGGCGCAGGAGAACCTCACTTTTTTTTCAGAGTTCGGATTTTTTATAACCCTGTTTCTAGCGACGATGGGAGCAATCGCCATATGGCTAATCAAACGACAGACAAAGCGTACCGTACCAAAGGTTGGGTTTTCTTAAGCCTGTGGGCCATTTTTATTGCCGCGGGAATTATTTCAAAAAGAGTATTCCACCATCCCGACATGATGGTTTTTTACCATCTACCCGCCGCCGTGTTTCTGGTCGTAGCGTGGTTTCATCTCTCCACCAAAGTACGAATGCGTTACAAAGAGAGCATTGCGCGGGCCGAGGCTTATAGAAATCGTAGAACCTCTGGCAACCCCTTGAATTTCCCGACTGAGCAAATTTAAAGATATTGTGCGCAATTGTTTTTTCAAACCCAATTTAACGCGCTATTTCTACACGTTGAAATTGGAGGCACAATGCACCCCTGGCACGATGTTGAAATTGGAACGCAATCCCCCGAAGTGATCACGGCGATCATCGAAGTGCCTAAAGGGTCGAAGATCAAGTATGAGCTTGATAAGGCGAGCGGCCTTATTAAGGTGGACCGGGTTTTGTTCAGTTCTATGCACTACCCCGCGAACTACGGCTTCATTCCTAAAACTCTTTGCGACGACCACGACCCGCTTGATATTTTGGTGCTGGGGCAAGAGCCTACGGTGCCGCTCTCCCTTTTACGGGCACGGGCGATAGGAGTGATGAAGATGGTGGATCAAGGGGAGGCCGACGATAAGATAATTGCCGTTCATTGCGACGATCCCGAGTTTGCGCATTACCGCTCGATGGATCAGTTACCTCCCCATCGCATGAAGGAAGTGAAACGGTTTTTCGAAGAATACAAGAGCCTCGAAATGAAGACCGTGGTGGTAAATGATTTTCTCGGTTACCGGGAGGCAATTGAAGTAATTCAAGCTGCCATTGAACTCTACAAAAAAGAGGGTGGCAGACTTTAGCCCTTACGGACAAGCCAAGCCTTCTAAAGACCTAGCTCAAGGAAGGGAAGTTGCGCGATGGTTTCGTCGGGAGAATCACCGCGATGGTCTACGTCGCCCATGCCCAATTCTCCTTCAGCATTCTGTCCCCAGCATTTTACTTTTTTGGTCGAAATCACAGTTAAGGTGGCACAGCTGAAATGAACTCCTAGGCTCAGACTCTCAAGTTGAGTCGACACACCAAAATCAATAAAGGGGGTGCCCGAGACGGGATACGCCGCTGAATGACCGCGGTTTATAGAGTCGCCGAGTCCCAATCGTCCTGCCGCGTTGTAGCCCCAGCACCGAACTTTGCCGCTTTCAAATGCGGCGCACGAGTGGGTGCCTCCCGCCGTGATCTGCTTCACTGCAGAAGTGGTACCGAAACTGATGGGCAGGAGTGAATCACCCATTTGACCCGCGGCGCTTCCGCGATTGGTGGTATCACCCTGGCCTAACTGACCTTGATCATTTAAACCCCAGCACTTCACTTTGCCGTCATTTAGCAGGGCGCAACATCCAAAAATACTACAGGACACTTTGGCGATGCTCTTGCCCGTGCCCAGCGCTAAGGCGGGTAAACTGTCGCCCATCTCTCCCGGATTCCGGCCGCGCTGAACGGTATCGCCTAAACCCAGCTCTCCATTGGTGTTGTTGCCCCAACACTTTAAGGCACCGTTATCAAGTAACGCGCAGGTTCCGAGGGCTTCCGCATACACCTCTACCGCCGTGCGGCCGGTTCCTAAGTCGACGGCCGGCAAATTGTCGCCCATTTCATTTGGTGCGTCGCCACGCCAATTATTATCCCCAAGGCCTAGCGCGCCAAACCGATTGTCGCCCCAGCATTTCAGGGCGTTGTTATCGAGAATGGCACAGACATGATAAGTGCCGGTTGAAAATTTTTTAACGGTTCTTCCCGTGCCAAGATCGATGAACGGAAGGTTATCTCCCATTTCCCCCGGCTGATCCCCTCGGTGTAAAATATCGCCCAGTCCTAACTGCCCAAAAAGATTTTGCCCCCAGCACTTCAATTTACGGTTTGAAAAAAGCGCGCAAAAGTGAAATTGCATGCCTTCAAAATCGATGACGGCTGATTGGCTGCCTAAGTCCACTAGCGTTAGCGAAGTTCCCATTTCCCCAGGCCCATCGCCTTGATTTTCGGTGTCACCACGCCCCAGTTGCCCAACGGCATTGTAACCCCAGCATCTAATTTTTCCGTCGCTGGTCATGGCGCAGGCAGTTTGGTTAGCCGTAACCAGTTTTGTCAGAGTGATACCAGAGCTTCGCGACGAGACTTCGCAGCCAACGAGCTGCGTCATTGCCAGCATGAGGAATAGCTTTGGGAATTTTCTCTTTTGAAACACCGAGGCCATACGGCAGAAATCGGTAAAAAACCGCCGAAACTTAACTATTATTTCGCTGTCAAAAATGGCAGGCGTCATGACTCATCGGTCAGGCCTTATCTGTAATTGGTTAGCCACTGAGCCTAAATGGCCAAAAAAGTATTTGGCAGACTACTTGCTCTACCCGCGGACAGATCGCCGAAAGGCAAAAACTATAAGGATGTAAAAAATGAAAAAGCAAATTGGTGTTGTAGCAATAGCGTTGGCTCTGATCATTACGGCCTGCGGAAAAGAAGGCGAAAAAGTAGGTTCCAACAATGGAGGGGCAAGTAACGGAGGTAGCGCGGGTGGTGCTTCAAACCAATCTGGAGCGTACGGCAGTTGGGATTTTCCAAAAATCACTGACCAGGCATCTGGAATCATCTTCGATTTCAAAATCAATATTTCTCAAGATCGACTGAGTCTTCTCGTCAACTGCATGTCTAACGATGGCGCCAGGGTTACCGCCTCGGTTTCGGCCCGTGCGAATGTTACCGACACGATCATCGAGACCACCGAGGACGCAAATAAGACCGAGAAAGTCGGAACGGCGAGCTGTTCGGCCTCAATCAAGCGCGAAAAAATGGCGTACAAGGTCAACGGCAATTTACTAACCCTCACTAAGGATGGTGAGAACATCACTTTGAATCGCAGCAAATAGTTACCACTAGCCCAATTTGGCCCGTCGTTCGCTGGCGACGGGCCTTTCTTCAAACCGGCTTCACCGGCGAGTGATTTCGAATTCACTGATCATTTCTAAACCCACTCCAATTAAACCCATGGATACCCCTGTAGATAAGCAGGGTTACCCGATGGCTATTGACTCCGCGCGCCGTTCCGGTAGTCGTCGATACAGAGGGTCGGCAATTCGCTTGGCGGCCCTTAAAAAAACGACGAATCCATCGTTGGGGGGTTCATGCTTTTCAGTCTTCGCGTCAGCGCTGTTCTCGCCTGTCTTCTTCTCCATCCCACTTTCGCCAGCATTCCTGATGAGGTCGACAAAGACCTCTACGAGATAAAGGCTAAACTGGCCGCTGGCCACGCGGAAAACAGTCGAATTGTGGCGAACGAAAAACAGTCATCGCTACGAGAAAAAGCTCTGGGCCGCACCGACGCCGAACGCGACCGAAATGAAGCGCTGACCATCACGAACGAAATTCAATCATTGCGGGATCGCATCGCCAAGAACGAAGCCACGCGCACTCTGCTCAAAATCAATTTAGAACGACTGGCCGCCGAACTCACCGTGGCCGATCGCACCAGCAAGGCGGCCGCCGCGGTGTCAGTGGAGGCCTCGAATCAAGCGGTCTTGCAGCGGCAGGAACTGGCTCAACTTGAAGCAGAGGTCTCGATAAACTCTGAAACACTCGAGCAAGCACGAAGCGATTTGGCAACGGTGCGAAGGCAGATCATCGAAACCGGAGCCGAAGCTGACCGCCTTGAAGCAGAACAGCGTCAAATCAGCGCCCGCAAAGAAATTTACGAAGATGAGCAGGCCGGTCTGCGCGATCGCATTGCTCAGCTGCAAGACATTTTGCGTGGCCTTCAGAAACAGTGTGCCGAGGCGGAAAGCGATTTGGCCGTCGCCCAAAAAGCAAAATTAGGCTTAAAGGCCGAGATAGATACTCTCACTCGTCAGGTGGCGGAGCTGGAGGGCCATCTCCAGAGATTGGCGACAGGGATTGAAAAAGCCAACCAAACGGTTGAATCGGCAAAGGCCACTTCGGCCGATCTCAAAATTCAAAATCGTGACGCCAACCGAAGTCTCCTTGCTTTAGATATTGAAAAACAGCGCCTTGAAGATTCGGTGGCCTTACTTCGACCGGCCATTGCCGCATCCAAATCAGAATGGGAAGAAACCCGCAACCAGATCGCCGTGATTCAAGCGGCCCTAAGAGACGCTGCCGATAAAGCGCCGCTCGAAGCGCGCCTCAAAGAACTTCAAGAAGATGAGACAGCACAGGCCAGAAACTTAAATAAACTCAAGGGCGAGCTCAAGCAAGATAGCGATAAGCAACTCGAAATCCCGGGCCAGCGCGCCGAATTAAAAATCAGGGTTCTGGAATTGGAGCAGAAATCGGGCAATGCCAAAGAAATCGAAATGGAAGCAGTTCAAGAGGTGGGGCGGATGGCGCGGGAGAAACAAGCCAAAACTGGGGAGCTGGCCGTGGCTCAACGAGACTGCGGTTTAAAAGTTTCTCAACTTCCTGTCACCGAAGCGGCGGTGGCGGCATCGGATAGTCGATTACAGGAATTGGCAAACCAAGCTGAATCGACCGGCAACGAACTTGAATATCTGAGAAATCGTCGCCCTTACCTAGATAATTTGATTTCAGCCGCCAACGCTGCGCTTCGCATTTTCAAAACCGAAGCTTTGCCTAACAACACCCAGGAGCTGGCCTCGCTCACCACGTCAAAGGCAACTCTGGACGAAACTATTCGCGTGCGACTCGCCAATGCCAACCGACTGGATTTACAAAAAAAGCAAAAGCAGATCGCCGCCACTGAAGCCGATAGGGTTGCGGGGGTGAAACAAGCTGAATTCCGACAAGCCGAAGCCGCAGTCTCAGCCCTTACCGCTGACCAAGCCCGCGATAAGAAAACCTATGCGGGCTTAGACGCCGAAAATCAATCAAGCGCGTCGACCATAAAATTGCGCGAAACCTACGTGGCAACCAAGTCTGGCGGCCTAACGGTGGCTGCCTATTTTGAGGTTCAGCAGAAGCGCGTTGACGAGGCAGTGCTGATTGAAAAAATGGCCGCCGCAAACTCGAAAGTTGCCGATGAAGAGGCGAAAGAGACTCAAGTAGTTTCTGAAACGGCGCTACGAGAATTTGGAAAGAGAGTAGCCGCCTACAATGCCCAAAAAAGCGCCGCCGCAATCGAAGCCATTGCCGATGCGAATCCGCAGGGGAACAGAGAAGGAACGGAACGCGGAAGCGTTGATGGCCGGCAACCCGGAACGAGTGCAGGGTCCGATTTAGGCAAAACCGAAGGCGAGTCTGAAGGTAAGAATAGAGAATTTGCTAAGGCATTTGCTGAGGCACAAGCCCCTGCCCTCACCCAAATCTTGGCACTGGGGTCTAAAGAAACTCCGGAGCAAAAAGCCGCCCGACAAGCAGACGCTACTCTGATGTCGGCGTTTAGCACTGGAGAAAATCGCGGGAAGGGTGAAGGTGAAAAAGATGGCTTGAAAGTGGGAGACAATGCGCAAATAGAAGCCGAGGGATTTACCAAGGGCTATGACGACGGAAAAAATCGCATCTTCCGAGAGTTTGATGCCACCCACCGGCCCGTGGGCCGCAAGCAGCGCGAAAGCGAGATTAGAGGGTCTGACCCCAGTGAAGTGAAGCCGATGGATCCTGAGGCAGAACCGGTTGCCGTCATCAGCGCTAAATTTGGCGCTTGGTGGATACCAGATGCCGTGGCTGCCAATAGCTTAGGGGAAATTACTGCCGATCGCGTGCCAAGACTCAGCAATCTATATCGTCAGTATAAAGATATTTACGATCATCCAGATTTTGTGAAGGCCTATCGCCTGGCCTATGACGAAGCGTACCTAAAATCGTACTTAGCGGCTTACCAAGAGTCTTACCGGCAAGTATTTGTGCTGGCCCACAGCACGGCTTACAACGCCGCCAAAAAGGCCGCTCTGGAAGCCCTCTATACCGCGGACGCGGAGCGCGGCACGCAAAAAGGGGCACAGCTCGGTGTTTACGAGGGGCTGGGCTATAACGCTGGAAAGGTGGCCGGTTTTGCCAAAGGGCAAGCCGCGGGCGAAGCCACAGCGAGAGAACGCGGTCGAATGGCCGGCGACAAAGAAGGCTACGCCAAAAATGGGGAGGCCGCCAAAACGCTGGCGCTGCAAAATGGGCGCATGGATGCTGAAAGCGACTACACCAATAACGTGAAGCTTTCGTATTTAGTTGAAACGCAAAAGCTGAAAGACGGCGACGCGGATGGCAAATTTCAGATTGGCGAGAGAGTCTCCTTATCGGCTTCGATTCGAAATTTTGGCGGCGTTCGCGCAGAAAAGGGAGACTTAGTGGTTCAAGTGGATCCGACGAGCGTTCGTGGGATTCAACTGAAAAAGTCTACCGTGGTTTTGGGGGAGATTGAAAAAAACAACCGAGTAGACATTACTAATCTTCTCTCCGGGGTGATCCAACCCGCCGGAGAAGTTGCACTGCAGGCGAAAATTCTGCTTCGCGGCGTAGTGGTCGCTGAATTAAAAGTACAGGAGGCAATATACGCTCCCTATAACGTGACCTTTACCGACGCTACTAACCCCAAGAAGGGGCTTTTTGTGCGCACCACCGGTGACGGATCAGGTTATCAGAACGCGATCCTGGTGCGTTCTCTGGGGGATAAGGCTCTGCTCAATGACCTTACCGTCTCGCTAGAGACGACGGTAGC
Organism: Pseudomonadota bacterium; assembly: GCA_043718025.1. Classification (GTDB taxonomy): domain Bacteria; phylum Bdellovibrionota; class FAC87; order UBA2466; family UBA2466; genus JBGSST01. The sequence goes on along the minus strand of JAYSWN010000066.1, from coordinate 3,139 downwards.
CGGCCCGATAAAGTTAGATTGGGGGGGCGGGGTTTCAGGGAAACCGTTTGTTCCACTGGACTTGACCATCGACGGGTCGAAGCGAAAGCTATTTTTCCTTACGGCGATCCGCCGTGAGGGGCTTGATAAGTGCGTGATTCGCGTTCAGCTAAAAAACAAGGCTGGCCAGCTTGTCTTTGACCAAGTGGTCTCAGCTCCGGTGGTGGTGACTCCATGAAAACTTTAAACTCAATCGTTGTCCTAAGTAGCTTGGCCTTTTTTCTCTCGGTGACAGCGACCGCTGAACACGGGGGATATTTCAAACCAAATGAAATTTCGCCAAATATTGACCGAATGAGCGAAGAAATTCAAAAATACCGGCAAAGCGTCGGCAACCTAAACGACGGTTCGGTGGATAGTTTAATTCGTGGGCTTGAATCTCTAGACAATTCAATTCAAAATTTAAGGGGATCTTTGTGGTCGGGGTTTGATGGATGTAAACCACGAATTCGGCAGTTGACCCGCGACTTCAGTGCGCTGAAGCAACAGTTTTCTAGTCAACTTTCGACTCACGCCAATTATAAAGTGCGGTTGGGTTGGTATAAAATTGAAATGGCCTACTGGGAGTTGGAATGGAGCCTAACGCGCGGATTGCCTTAAAGGTGCCCATCCACTTTCCGGCCGGAAAAGTGCCGGGTGTGAATGTATCCCGCTAAAGCGGAAAAGTCTCAAGGCAGAGAATGATAGGCTAACTGACACTGAAAAGAGTGAGCACCCTGTTTCAAGGTCAGGCGCGCTTGCTTTGTGTCTCGCAAAACGGTGAGCCCGATCTCATATTTATAAGTGAAGCCCCCGGTGTCACAAAAATAGAATCGGTTCCCCGAAGCATGGTCGGTGGTCTCGGTGACTGAGGCGCGAATGGTCTGCCCCTGATCGAGGTTCACAGTCATCTGAAGAACCTCTTCCCGCAGCGACACCGAAATCTTGCGTTCGTGGCCACCGGCATCGAGAACGCAGCTATAGTTCGATTCGGCAATGGCCAGCCCCGAAACGGTAAATACAATGAAAGTAAAACCACGCACACTTTTGCCCATGCCTCACCCTTCCCAAATTACGGGCGGCAGGCAATCTGCCGTGCGTTAAAAAGATTGAGCCGAAGGACAGGCCGAGAAATCGACGCTGGTGACTTCCCAAGATGGCGTGAACTCATCGCCCTTCTCGGTTACTTGCACTAAAAACAAGCACGGTACGTTCTTGAATCCGATGGAAATTCCAGGAGCTCTAGGGCTAAGAATCTTTTGAGCCTCCGTGGTGGTAAAGGGCATAGTGGCTACCGCATTGGCGGCCAAAGTCAGAATCCCTAAAAACGCTAACCTATTCATTTTAAACTCCTCTTAATGTGAGGAACTATCCAGCGCGAAAAATAGCGTGGCAAGCCACTCGCCGACTTTCCGTTAACGAAAAACGAGAGTCAAAAAATGGTCACCCTATTTTGGGTCGAATAATTGCTCTACCTTGGCTCCAATTAAATTGGCCTTAATGAGATCTTGGGTTTCCTTGGGCGAAAGTCCGGCCTTTATTAGGGATTGTTCTTGGAGTTGCCTCTGTTGGTCGGTGTAATTTCCCAATCTTGCGGGAGTCACACCATCTGCACCAATTTCTCCGACTCCTATCCCGCAGGCTCTCATGATTTCCTTCCCGTGTTGCATTGTGCGGGGTTTTCCTATGATGGCTTCCGCATTGGGAAGAACTCTTTGCATAGTTTCCATATACCCTACCCGGACCTGGGCCAATTGAATCTGGTAGCTGCCAGTTCTTCTGACCTCTTCACTCTGAGCACCGGCGATTTGCGTTTTTAGCAACTGAATTTTGTTCCATTCCACTTGCTTTGAATCTCTAAAAGGATCTGCGTCTGGACTGTTCGACCGAGCCTTGCGAAGGCTGATCAGATCCCCTAATTCATCCAGTAAGATTTCATCAACCTGAGGGCCGTGCGCCTCGCCCATGATCAATTTGACTTCCTTGCCCTCTCCTGAGGCGGCTTCTATGATCTTGGCGGCATTGATCGCGAAGGCGTTACTGCGTAGTCTAAGCGCCGTTGAATGTAGAAAATCAGCGCCGGCACCTTGTGGATCGTCGAGAGCTTGGATGGCAACGTTGAGCCGATCATCCATTTTGGGGTCGCGATGTTTCGCCCTCATGTCTGCGATTACAGCGAGAGCGAAGGTGCGGGAGATCTCAATTACTGCCCTGGGGTCTTTCCAGGAACCCTCACCCGGATGAATTTTAGAAAAATCGCCGTGGCCCAATTCATCCACATTCGCCAGGGCCAAATCGATCTCTCTCGCAATGCCTTCGGTCGCGGGATGAAGTAGAGAGGTGGTCTGTCTCATCTTTTTCCAGCTGGCTTGTCCCTCGGGCGAATTCAAGATCTTCGCCGCAAACATCGACTGCGTATTGAAATACTCTTTCGCCGTCTCCAAGACTATGGACATCGGCATTTTTTTGGCGATTTGGATCTTCAGCCGACCGATGTCTTCAGCAATGACGATGGAATTGGTGACCGCCGACGTCAGGTTAAATTCAGCATCTCTCTCAAGTCCCAAGATACCTGACTCCACGGTTCCCGCCGAAACGCTTCTCGAGTCTCTTCCGATAATCCTCAGTTCGCCAAGCTGTCCGTAGACAACACCTTCGACTCCTAACAGGTAGTTCGCATCGGCGGCATTTTGCAAAAGCCGATCCCGACGGTTTTGATCGTGAGGGTCATTATGCAATTCCTCATAGACGGCGACCACTAAGGGGTCGCCCCCCATGGCCAGGAGGGCTTTCCGGCACCGGGCGAAGGCCTCAACGTGTTCAGCGTCGGCCAAAGCAAAAGCGGAAAATCCGAAAAGTAGGAGATTTAGAATGAAAAAGATGTCTTTTCGCATGAGCACGCCTCTCATCTTCACGTAGCCTTTCAGTTTAAATCAACGTATTCCCAAGCCGATTTAAGAGAATACTGTATTTTTGTTGCGGCTTCAGTGGGTTCTTGTCGCTGGAAAAAAGGGGCGGCTTGATATGTAACGGATACACTGCTGTCCGGTTTAATTTGAAGCCCTGAGAGGTGCTTTGGATGGGGCTCTTAGCAGGCGCAAGAAATACTCGCCGTTAACAC
>JAYSWN010000065.1:0-12780 GCA_043718025.1 Pseudomonadota bacterium | reverse complement strand
GAGGCCATCAAATTTTGGCAGCGCGCTTACGCGATTAATAATGAAGCCGCGATCGCCAAAGAGAAACTGCAGCAGTACGCCCCCGAGGCCATTGCTCGGCTAGCGCAGAAAAAAGACTACGACGGCGCCATGGCCCAGCTTGAATCGACTCCCACCGACAAGATTTCAAAAAAAGAGATCCGTAAGGCCGTGTTGCTGCGAAACAGCGGCAAGCTTGACCAATCGACGGCCTACCTCATCCTTTACGTGAGGAAACATCCACAAGACGGCACGGCCTACCGTGAGCTTGGCGTGAACTACCTCAATAGCAAAAGTCTCAAACTCGCGATGGCCAGTTTCGTTAAAGCGCTGCAGTACGAGCCGCAAAACGGAACAAATTACGCTTGGGTGGGCTTTGCCTTAGAAGGACTGGGAAAGTACTCCGACGCGAAAGAGGCTTGGAAAAAGGCCATTGAACTGTTATCCGACCCAAGAGAGATTGCAAAAGCGCAGAAACGGCTTTTAGCCGTAGAGGCTCAAATGAGTGAGCGCCGCAAGATTGCCCGCGAACGAGAAGAAAGCGGCGATGACGATCGCGACCTCGAACGAGAGATTCAGGGAATGGATGTCTTTGAGGGCGTCGACGGCATACCAAAATACTGAAGTGAGATTTTAATGCCCTGGTTTAAATTGAGTTTGACCCCTCCTCCCGATCTTTTCGAATGCCTCTCTAATCGGTTTTTTGAATTGGGCGCCGAGGGCGTAGAAGAAAAAGACACCCAACTTTTGGCCTATTTTCCTGAAAGTCTACGGGCTGGCGTAGAACAGCAAGTCCGCGTTTACTTGGGCTCGCTCATGGAACTTCGTCAGGATACAGCGCCGCTCGCTTTTACCCTCGCGGTGGTGCAAGACGAAAACTGGACCGATGCTTACAAAAAATTTTTTCACGCCCAAAAGCTCACCAAATTATTTTTCTTAAAGCCGTTGTGGGAAGCCGACGTTCCGGTTCCCTTCGGAATGATTCCGATTGAGATGGAGCCCGGCCAGGCATTCGGCACCGGCCTTCACGCTAGCACGCGGCTTAGCCTGCGCATTCTAGAAAAAGTGACGCGCTTTTTTCCTGATCCGGCGAAAGAGACTTTGCTGGACGTTGGCACCGGCACCGGAATTTTGGCCATGGCCGGTCACTTTCTGAAATACCAAAACGTTACGGCGGTCGATAATGACCCATTGGCCGTCGAAGCCGCTACCGACAACTGTGCTCACAATGGGTGTCGAAACGTACAGGTAAGCGGTGATTCAGTTGCCTCACTAAAAAACGAATACTCGGTGGTGGTCTCTAACATTTTGCTTGAGACCCATCGGGAGTTGGCCCCCCAATACAGCCGCCTTTGCCGAAGAGGGGGGTATTTAATACTGGCCGGCCTTTTGGTACACCAAGTGCCCGACGCCATTCGGATACTCAAACCCCAGGGTTTCGCATTTGAAGAGTCTCGTTTTCTTCAAGAGTGGGGATCTCTTTTGGTTCGGCGCCAGGTCTGATAAGACCTCCGCATGAAAAAAATTGTAGCTATTCTTTTCCTATCCTCGGTCCTTTCGGCGGCCCAGCAAAAAGTGGTAACCGTTTATACCTACGACTCTTTGGCCTCAAAGCACTCTTTCGGTAAATACCTGGCGGTTGAGTTTGAAAAAGAGAGCGGGATTAAAACCGAACTTATCTCCTTTTCCACTATGGCCGAAGCCATCGGACAGTTAAAGCTGGAGGGCAAAAAGACTAAAGCCGATATCTTGTTCGGGTTCGATGGGTTGCAGTTAGGGCAAGTCGAAGAGCTTGGCGTAATGGCTAAACTACCGCCGGAGCTATTGCATCGACCGGCCACCGAACACCGATTTAATTCTGAGCAGGCCGTGGCTTTCGATTTCGGCTACCTAGCCTTTGTGTTTGATTCGCGCCGCACCTCACCCTCGAAAGAGCCGGTTTCATTTTTGACCTGGGCTAAAGATCCGAAAAATAAAAAGAAAGTGATTGTTCAGGATCCGCGCACCTCCAGTCTTGGTCAGAGTCTCTTAGCCTGGGTAGGGGTGTTGGTGCCCGAAAATGAGTTCTTAAATTTTTGGACCGGCTTTCAACCAGCGTTCGTCACCATCGCACCCGGCTGGTCGAGTGCTTATGGCGCTTTTCTGAAGAAAGAGTGTGATTTCGTTTTGTCGTACACCACCAGTCCGGCCTACCACGTGGTCGAAGAGAAGGTAGACTTTTACTCTTCACTTAGCTTCACCGAAGGGCATTTCAAGCAGGTGGAAGGGGTGGGGATTGTGAAACAATCTAAGAATAAAACGCTGGCAAAAAAATGGTTGGCCTTTTTGCTTTCGGACCGAATCCAGACGGCATTACCGCTCAAACAATGGATGTACCCTTCGGTAGCCGTGACTTTGCCCGAGGCATTCCAAAAATTGCCGCCGGTCAAAGAAACTACTAAGTTAACCAAAGCGGCTTGGGCAACCCACCGTGCAGAGTGGACGAAACAATGGACCCAGGCGCTCAGCCACACCCCATAAAGAGTCAAACGATTCCCAGTCTCGGATTTTTCCCCGCGTGTGTGGTTTTCTTTTTCGTTTTTCTACTGCCCGTTGCCGCTCTTTTTATTACGGGCCTTTCGGGTAACAAAGTGAGTGCCTCACTTTCCGGAGAGTATTTTTCCCGCATTATTGTGTTCACTTACGGCCAAGCTTTGTTAAGCACCTTGCTTTCATTGCTATTGGGGGGCGGGGCGGCGTTTCTCCTTTTTGAGACGAGCTCTGCTTGGCCGCCAAAGCTCAGCCGCTTGTCGTTGCTCTGTTTCTCATGCCCAAGCCTTTTGGTGGTGTTGGCCATCTTGGGCGTGTGGGGACGTTCAGGCCTGTGGAACCGTTTGGTTGGCACCAAAAGTTTTTTTGCGGTCGACGTCTACGGAATCCCCGGAATCGTTTTAGCGAATGCTTTTTTTAACTTTCCGCTCTTTTTGCTCTGTTTGGGACTGGGCTTACGTGGTTTGGATCGTCGGTTAGAGTTTAGTTCGCTTGCCTACGGCGCGTCTCGTCTACGCACTTTTTTTTCGCTGACTCTCCCGCGACTTTGGCCGGCGTTGAGAACGGCCCTGGTGCTCAGCTTTTTGTATTCGAGTATGACCAGTTTTGTAGTGGCCCTGTTTCTGGGCGGTGGTCCACGGGCCACCACCCTCGAAGTGGCTATTTACCAGGCACTTAAGATGGACTCGAACATTGGACTGGCGGTACGACTTTCATTAGTCTCGCTCGCGATTTCATCGGCACTCTATTTTATTTTGCGAAAGTTCGAGTGGAGGGGAGCCAGTCAAGATCATCTCTCCGCCGCGGTGGCGCCGCTTTATTTTGTCCGCCATCCGATCAGTCGAATTGTTCTTTACGTTGTTTTTGCCGCACTTTTTTTTGGCGTGGTTCTGGCGCCGCTGTTTGTTTTGGTGAGTGAAGGGGTAAACTCCCTTGGACAGTTGCCTGTCGGTGATGCCATGACTTCGGTGTTGGCGTCGCTCAGCTTGGCACTCCTCGTCGTCGCGATAACCTTGCCGATGGCAACGTTCTTTGCGTTTGCCGAAAAGCAATGGGGCGAGAGTCGATTTGGTGCCCTGTGGACTTTTTTGCCGGCTTTGCCATTGGCGGTATCCTCTCTGGTACTCTCGGTGGCGCTGCTCACATTTTACCCTGAGACCATGGCGAGTTTACGCGGATATCTGTGGCCAGTAGCTTTGGTGCAGGCATTTTCTTCTCTACCGCTGGCTTCCCGGGTGATTCGCGATGCGCTGTTTAAAATTCCGGATCCCCTTTATGTTTCGGCACGAAGTTTTGGCGCTTCACCCTTGAAGTTGTTTTGGCTGGTGGAACGGCCGTTGCTTGGCCCCGCATTTTTGACGGCCGGGCTGTTAACGGTTGGCATTTCGATGGGCGAGGTGGCCTCGCTCCTGCTCTTTTCACCGGGGGAGATCAGCACTCTTTCGGTAGAAATATTTCGTTCGGTTCAGCGCTACCGCTTTGCGGAAGGGGCGGCCTACGGCGTGTTGCTGCTCACATTACTATCGGCCGTGGTTGGCTCTTCCACCCTAGTGAGGTCTACGAAATGGGACTAATGATTAAAAACCTGCGGGTGGTGCCGCCGGGACAAAAGGCATTTCAGCTTACCATTCCATTGATTGAGGTCAGCCCCGGCCAAATTTCGGGGGTGATGGGTAAAAGCGGCAGTGGAAAAAGTACCCTGCTTACCGCACTCGGTGGGTTTTTGCCCTACACTACGGGGCAAGTGCGCATTGAAGGTGAGGACCGTTCGGCCTTTCCGCCAGAAAAACGTCGTTTAGCCTACGTGTTTCAAAAAAATACTTTGTTTCCCCATTTATCGGCCGAACGTAATATTTCATTCCCCTTGGAGGTCGCGGGTAAGTCGGCAGCAGTTTGGCGGCCCGAAGTTAAAAACTGGGCCGAAAGGTTTGGCATTGCCGCAATTAAAGATCGGCGGCCGCACGAAATTTCGGGCGGCGAAGCACAACGGGTGGCTTTAGCGCGGGCATTGGTTTCTGGCTTTAAGGTACTTTTATTTGATGAGCCTTTTTCGGCTTTAGATCCGAGATTACGGCGTGATCTGCGCGCTGAAGTCGCTAAAGTGGTAAATGAGCTAAAGCTCAGTGTTTTGTGGGTAACCCATGACTTGGCGGATCTTGAAATTTTTTCGTCGGTGGTCGTTTTAGAGAATGGAAACGTAAGCTGGCAGGGGGCACCATCGGCTATGCCGCAGGAAAAGTATTTTTAATGGAATCGCTTCCCCACTCAGCAGTTTGCGGGCGTTCCAATAAGCGGCATTTCATTTTCTGAAGGGCCGAGCTCAGATGTTTTCATTGGGCCCCACGCACTGTAAAGCCTGGGCGGAAGTGGTTCAGATTTTTCAAGTACCCACGAGCTGCTTTGAGTCTTAAGCGATTGCAGCAATTGCAGGTGGATAGAGTGGCCGCCACGGAAGCTGACAAACTCACCCTGAATGAAAGAACCGCAGAGGGCTAGGTCGCCAAGTGCGTCGAGTAGCTTGTGGCGAACGCATTCATCTGAGTACCGGGCGCCTTCCGGATTCAGAATCACATTTTCATCGAAGGCCAAAACATTTTCGAGCGAGGCGCCTTGGGCCAGGTTCATCTTTTTCAACGCGTCGACGTCGCGCAAGAAACCAAAAGTGCGCGCTTTGGCCACTTCTTCAAAAAAAGTCTGCGGAACGATATCGATCGCGAAAGTTTGTTGGCCAATCAGCGGGTGTGGAAAATCAATGGAGGTGGTAAGGCGTAAATCGTTTCGCGGTAATAACTCACAGATGGCGCCGTTGGCGTAAAACTTAATCGGGCGTTTGATCTTGAGTACCGGCGCCGTAAAGGGTTGGAAATCAAAACCAGCTTGCTCAATCGCCGCGACAAATGGGTGGGCGCTGCCGTCCAAAATAGGCAGCTCATCCCCATGCACCAGCACCGTGAGGTTATTCAAGCCCGAGCCATAAATTGCCGCCATCAAATGTTCAACCGTGGCGATGCGGGATTGCGGGTGCGAGGGGTGGGCCAACGTGGTGGCTAAGTTGGTACTGATAACGTAATCAAAATGGGCCGGAATTGGCGTGCTGTGATCGACGTCGGTTCGATAAAACAGAATGCCCTGATTTGGGGGCGCGGGCCGAAGCTCAAGGCGGCACACTTTCCCCGAGTGCAGACTGACGCCTTCAAAAAATAGCGGCTGCTTCAGGGTTTTTTGCACCAAGTAAAAATCGCTTTGTTGGTAATTGCCTGTTTTCATGAATGCTTACTGCTATGCAACGGCAGTGCCCATTACGGCAATCAGAATTCTGTTGCAATTACCAAGACGCAGAGCGCTATTAAGGTCAAAAAACACACACTCTTGGGCGCATTGTGGATCTACAAACACACCTGATGATTCAGTAGAGCGCAGGGCCGCTAAGTTGCTAAGGCCTTCGGCGGCGCCATTACGGAAGGGTTGGCGGTAATTCGCGGGTGCTAGTAAAGTTAACAAACCATGAAAAGAGTTAGCAAAATCGTTATCCCCGTCGCCGGTTTAGGCACGCGGTCTCTCCCTTTCAGTAAGGGGATTCCCAAAGAGATGCTGCCCATTATTGATGTGCCAACCATTCATTATATCGTTCGTGAGGCGGTGGATGCCGGGATGGATCAAGTGATTTTCGTTACGGGAAACGGCAAGTCCGCCTTAGAAGACTACTTTGATTTTTCTCCGGCACTTGAAAGAACGTTGCGCGACCGGGGAAAACACCAATTGGCCGAGGAACTTCATTCCCTGGGTAAAATGTGTGAGGTGATGAGCGTGCGGCAAAAAGAGCCGCTCGGTCTGGGCCACGCTGTGCTCTGTGCTCGCCATATAGTCGGAGATTCTCGTTTCGCCGTGGCTTTGGGCGACGAAATATACCCAAATTTTGGCCTGCACCCGAGCGCGACTCCGCTTAGCCAACTTTCGGAGTTGGCGGCGAAGAATAGTGGCTCTTTCGTTTCGGTGCAGAGCGTAGCTAAAGACAAAACCTCGCTTTATGGAATTATTGATGTCGGAAATCAAAAAGTGGGTGAAAAACCAGTGGCGGTAAAATCTGCGGTGGAGAAACCACACCCAGACAAGGCGCCAAGTAACTACGCGATAGTCGGCCGGTATCTTTTTGAACCTGAAATTTTCGGCTACCTGCAAAAAACCAAAGCTGCGGCGGGCGGCGAGATTCAGCTGACCGATGCCATGGATGCGGTGGCCAAAAAAGGGGATTTAAAGGCGGTCACAATCCAAACGGCGCGGTATGATGTGGGAAGTGCCGCCGGTTTCGTTCAGGCGGTGGTAGATTCTGCCCTCTCCCGACCAGGGCTCGCTCAAGAGATTAGGGCCTATCTCAAGGGGATGAAATGATGCGTCTTCTCTTTATCGTCTACGTTTTTAGTGTGACCTCTTACGCTTTCATGCCTTCGGTCCCCAATATGGTTAAAGAGGTGCTCGAAGGGCGAAACACGCGGCCCACTTACATTGGCTTGCGCCACCGCGTACGTACGGGCAGTAACGAATTTAACGAAGTGGAAGAACAAATTTTTCAAGATCGCGGCCGCACTCAGTTCGTATGGCGAACTCGCGGCCAAGTGTTTACCGGGTCGCGCACTAAAGATGGTTACGCGCTCGACGCCGATCATCGTATCAGTTCGCATTCCTCCGCTTTTTTGCGTTATCTCCTATCAAGTTCGGCCGACGAGCTGTTGACTACCTTGGCCGCTGAGGGGTTTATTCGCCCCAGCCAAATGCAGACTTATAAAGCGGGTTTTGTGATGGAGAATGATCCGGCGACCTGGAACCTGAAAGAGAATTTTTTGATTCAGCCCGACGTTTTCTTAGTGCGCCTTCCCACCGATGTAGCGATTGCCGTGCATGGGCAGGGTGACGATCGGGTGCTTTACATTGAAAACGAATACCGGGGAATTCGTCGACTTGAATGGAAAGAAGGCGAAAAGTTGGTAGCGTGGAATTTTCAACAATTCGCAGGCCAAAAGAACTTGGGCTCGTACCCTAAGCTTCTGAGCCTCGAGGTCGACGGCCAGGTTCAGGTCGAAAGTTCTTTAGTGGCGGTTCACACCGCTGATTCGAAAAAGCAGCCCAAGCCCGTGCGTTCGAATGCGAGCATCGGTGGCAGTGACGAATCGCTATTGGCAGTGTTATTGAGCTATCGATGATTGTTGATGTTGCGGTGTCCGTCCCCCTGCCTCAGACCTTCCATTACCGGATTCCTGAAGGGTTAGAAGCCGAGATGAAAGTCGGCTGCGTCGTGGAAGTGCCCTTTCGGCAGTCTACCGCCATTGGCGTGGTGTTGGGCATTCCAGAGACCTCCGACTACCCCTTAGAAAAATTAAAGCCAATTGCTTCAATTTTGTCGGCTCCGCTTTTTGACGGTGAGCTGATCCCCTTTTTTAAATGGCTTAGCGACTACTACTGCCATCCGCTCGGAGAGGTGCTTTCGGCGGCGTTGCCTAAACAAGTCTTATTGTCGAGCACGGTAAGTCGAAAGGCGAAAGAGGTAGCCGTTCCCGCTCCGCAAATACCTTTGCAATTAAATCCTTCGCAACAAGAGGCACTGGCGGCGATTTTAAATGACGAAGACAAGCGGCCCCAGCTTTTGCACGGCGTGACCGGCAGCGGAAAAACCGAAGTGTATCTGCAAGCGTTGGCGGAGTATCGCAAGCGTGGCCTTGGGGCGATCGTTCTGGTTCCCGAAATCTCGTTGACTCCGCAGCTGATGAATCGCTTTTCACAACGGTTCCCCGGCGAGGTGGCGGTTTGGCATAGCGACCTGACCCCAAAAGAGCGGCGTAATGAATGGCTGCGAATCTGTTCGGGCGAGGCCAAGGTGGTGGTCGGCGCTCGCTCGGCGATCTTTGCGCCGTTAAAAAATTTGGGACTCATTATTGTGGATGAAGAACACGAAGGTTCTTATAAACAAGAAGATTCTTTTCGCTATCACGCGCGCGACGTGGCAATTTTACGGGGGCATTTTTTTAAAACCCGGGTGATTCTGGGCTCGGCCACCCCTTCGGTTGAAAGTTACCTTCAAGCGCAGAAAAAAAAGTACGGCTACCTACGCATGAAAGACCGCGCCAACGACGCCGCGATGCCAAATATTCAGGTTGTGGATCTTAAAGACGCGCGTGAAAAGTGGGACGATCCAGACACCTCAAAAAAGTATTCGTGGTTGAGCCGTACCTTGGCCAATGAGCTTCGTCGTAATTTGGAAAAGAAAGAACAGTCGCTGCTGTTCTTAAACCGTTTGGGTTTCTCCCAGTTCTTATTGTGCAATGATTGTGGTCACACTTGGCGCTGTAAGCAGTGCGAAGTGTCGCTCACTTACTACAAGTCAACGCTCACCCTAAAATGCCATTACTGCACCAGCGAATTTAAAAGCCCTAATTTGTGTGAAGTCTGCAGCGGTTCAAATTTAAACGGGATGGGCTTGGGCACCGAACAGGTAGAATCTTCCATAAAGGAGATGTTTCCTGAAGCCCGGCTAATTCGTTTAGATCGTAGCGTTGTGAAAACTAGAAAGCAGCTTGAGTTCACCCTTGAACAGATCGCTCAGCAGCAAGTGGATATCGTGATCGGCACGCAAATGTTGGCCAAGGGGCACGATTACCCGCACATCACCCTGGTGGGAGTGCTGTTGGCCGACTCGACGTTAAATTTTCCAGACTTTCGCGCCGAAGAGCGCACCTATCAGTTGCTTACTCAAGTGGCGGGTCGATCGGGCCGTGGCGAGAAGGCGGGCCGAGTTTTTCTACAGACTTATAATCCGGCTCACCGCATTTTTGATATTTTGAAAGGCGAAGATTTTGGCAGCTTCATGACGCACGAGATCCAGCTGCGTGAGACTTACGGTTTTCCTCCGTTCACCCGTTTGGCACTCATCCGTTTAACGGACGTGAATCCGGGGCGCGTAGAAGCGGGGGCGCACGAGATATTTCGTTGGGCCGAGCGCATCAACCAAGAGCACAAACTCGGTTGTACGCTGATGGGGCCCTCAGAATCTCCCTTGCTCAAATTAAATGGTAAGTACCGTTGGCAGATTCTGGTTAAGAGCTCAAGTGCCAGTCAACTTCAGACTCTGATTCGCTCGCTGCAAAAACGTTCGCTCGAAGCTAAGACGCGGGTGGCCATCGCTTGGGACGTGGATCCGCAACAGGTTCTTTGATTCGCCGCGCTATTTTGCCAACGAGTGATTGAGAAAAAAGCGAGAGCGTGTTCCAATTAGAGTGAGTCTATTGAACCTGCTCGCCTAGCAACGAAACACGGAAATCACCATGATGCGAAACTGGCTTGCCCTAATTTCGACCGTTTACCTACTTACCGGATCGGTGGGATTTGCCAGTGAGGGCATTTCACCCTCGCAGACCGATGACGAGCGAAGCACCGAAACCGTGGTGCGTAACAAAGTCTTTTATAAACCAGGAAAGTTTGAACTGTCGCCGACGTTCGGCGTTGTGCCATTCGATTCCATCGTGAACCACTTTTTGGTGGGCGGTAGATTGACGTGGCACCTGTCGGACCACTTTGGCTGGGAAATTATAGACGTCACCTTGCCACTGCCTTCGATCACCGATTACGGCCGGGGGTTAATCACTAACGCCGGTGAGCCCTTGTACGATGTGCAGGTGAACAAGATGAAAATGATTTTGGGTACCAATCTTTTATTTTCGCCGCTTTATGGAAAAATTCGCTTTTTTGGCAACATTGCTCTTTTTTTCGATATCTACATGGTTGCCGGCCTAGGTTTTACCAATATGGAAGTGGTCAAGCTATCAGGTGACACCGGTAGCTTGGTGGAGAACACGCTAAAAACGAGCTGGGACCCTGGATTTAACTTTGGCTTTGGCTTTAAGCTATTCGCCACCAATGTGGTGGGACTGCTTGTCGATTTTCGCGACTACTTCGCTTACTCAGAAGCCTACGGTAAAAAGCGGTTCGCCAGCCACTTCGGCGTAAACGTAGGGCTCTCCGTTTTTGTTCCGCCGTTCTGATTACCCTTATCCGCCAATTTAAGCACTGCGGCTTGCCGACACGATTTTTCTGGGCGAGACTCGCCGCATAATGAGCGATGCCAAATTATCCGATTTGATGAAGGTTTATCATGACCTTGAGCGCACTCTCACGGGCCTCAGAAAGAGCGCGGAAAAGCATTTGCAACGTGACGTGCCCATTGATTTGAAGAAGCTCATCAATCAACTCAATCTTTCCAAGCAAAGGATTGAGCGCAAAATTGGAAATACAATTCTATTAGAGAAGCAGCACATGGGTCGCAGACTGCGGACGGTGGTGAGTACCCTGCGCAAAGCTTCGCGTGATTCAATTGATTCGCTGCGCAACGAAGCTTAGTGGGCGGTCTACCGGGCGCTTGGCTTCGGGTCTGTATCTCTCAACAGGTAGATCCCTAAAACCACCGCTATTAAAATTTGTAGCAGCGATAGAACCTGCCCCATGGTCATGCCCGCGGTCAGATAACCTAACTGGGCATCCGGCTCTCTAAACGCCTCGCCAATAAAACGGCAAACACTATAGCCAATTAAGAAGGCCACCGAGATTGAGCCGTCTTTTTTCGAGCGCCCCTTTACCAGCCACAAAAAAATAAAAAGCACGATGCCTTCGAGAAACAATTCGTATAACTGCGAAGGGTGGCGGGGTTCCGGACCGCCATCTCTAAAAATGATTGCCCAAGGCACGTAGGAAACCCGCCCGTAAAGCTCGCCGTTAATGAAGTTTCCGATTCGTCCCATGGCCAAACCAAGCGGAGTGGCGATGGCCATCGCATCACCCAAATTCCAAAAGGGGATGCCCCTGTTTCGTGACCAGAGGTAGCCTCCCGCCATCACCCCCAGCAGGCCGCCGTGAAAGGACAGGCCGCCTTTGTAAATCTGAAAAACGGTAAGTGGATTTGAGAAAAAACTAGGTGCGTCGTAAACCACGCAGTAGATGAGTCGCGCTCCGATGACACAGCCGATCAGGAGCCACACAATAATTTGATCAACGTCTTCGGAAGTGAATAAGAAGCGCGGGTTGCGCGACAATTTTTTAAGAATAGTGCGGCCTACTAAAAAACCGCCGACATACAACAGTGAGTACCAGCGAATTTGAAAGGGTCCCCAAATGTGAAGCAGTACCGGGCTAATGTCTGGCTGATGCCAATAGTTGGTCATGGTGTGCCAGCGTAACTCACTTCGGAAATGCTGGCAAAAGGTGCCCATCTACTTTTCAGCTGAAAAGGTCGCGGGCAATTCGCACCCGGCACTTTTCCGGCTGAAAAGTAGATGGGCACCTTTTGGAAAAGTAGATGGGCACCTTTTGATGATGAAGTGACAAATTGCGGCCAATCTGCGGCCCGGTGGCGTATTCGGGGAGGGGCCTCCACACAGAATACGGGAGTCTGCTGGCACAACTTCTGCTCTACTACTGGCAATCGTTGTTTAGTTGCGCTGATGATCTAGTTGTACGTTTTTTGAAACGGATGCCGCAGTGGATGTGAGTTCCCAAAAATTGTTCTGGATGGTGGCTGCCTTGATGCTGCTTGGGGGTTGTGGTGAAACACTTCCCAATGGGCCGGTGTCGGTAAGCGTGATTCAGCTCGTTCAGGGCCGCAAGTGTGGCTATAGGGTGGCGCCGGCACGCTTAGACACTTTGACCTCACTCTCGGCGTTGCAGGGATCTCTGGGCCGCGTGGTGTATTTTCCCGGTAACATCGATGCTAACCCCGCTACGTTAGAATCCGGGGCGGGCTTTCTGTCGATCGACACCCAATTTGTAAAAGGTTCGGACGGCTATGTGGCGGGTGATTTCCGCAGCCTGTTGGGCGCGAGCCTCTACTACGCAACGGAAGTGGGATACAAGCTGCACGCCCGCCTTAATTCTGCGGCCGATTTTGTAACTAAAGATAGCTCGTTCGGCGCCAAGACTGTTCTGATCGCTGACGCTAAACGGGCCGACACTACGGGGGGGCCTTACGTTTTAGATAATGCTGAGTATTTTCCGCACAATAAGGCCGACGGCACCCTACTTAATTACTTGATCAGCTACCCCACCAAAGACGTTTCAGATCTTCCGCTCGGTCTGAATTTGGGAATCATGGTGCACGAGTACACCCATTTAGTTTTCCACAACCTCTTTTACGAGCCAGGTTTTCACCGCCACACTGACGTCACCGAGGGTGTGGAGAGCGAGCTTACTTTGGCG
>JAYSWN010000064.1:0-12789 GCA_043718025.1 Pseudomonadota bacterium | reverse complement strand
TTAATCTTTTTAGCGAGTAGGGGCTGGTTGAATTTGTGCGGATTTTTCTCCAGCGATCTAGTTGCGAAACCGCCTGGGCCAGCACTGAAGAATGGTTTTTTTTAAAATCAAGTTCGGTGGTGACATCGAGTATAGAAAGTCTTTTTCCCCAACGCATCAGTGCCGATTCAAGGTTTTTGCTCAGCAAGATTACGCCGCCGCGATCGGTGGACAGAATGTCTTCGCGCCAGCCGCCCGAAGCGCTATAGAGTTCTAAGTCAGAGTCAGTGAGAATGAGAATCCACGGGTTCACCTCTTTGGTGCGCCCGTCTAAAATGCGATTCAGTTCATCGGGTTTGGCAAAAGACGATAGGCGAAAAGGCGAGTTTACTTCGCCAAGATCAGGGACCAGCGAGTGAGCTACCACCAGATCAATCGGAGAAAATATTATAGGCGTGCTTTTGGCCATAGTTTATTTCTGTAAGACTTATCGGTGTTCGGAAGGGAAGCCCTTAGTGTCTAATCGACAAGGCGCGCCAATCGGTCATGAGGCCGGTTTCATTATAAAAAATTTCAATGACGTCAAAAAACTCGTACGGCGAAAGGTCAGGCCCGAAACCTGGCTCTTTCTTACTGGTGGCGGGCGCCGGATCGTTACGGCCAATCAGAGTGCGGTATTCGCATCGCGTTAAGTTGCCTTGCGTCGCACATTTTACGGGTTCACCAATGAGGCGCTCAACCTCGCCGCGTTTTTTGACGCCGACCATGGGATCCATTGACTCCTCTAACCTTTTTAAGGGCGAGCTTGCGCAGCCTAAGACCATGAAAACAAACAAGTAGATTAAGAGAAAGTGTTTCATATATTCTAAAGGGGAGATGCTCCACTGCCGATAACTTAAGTGCCTCTTTCGGCTTCAACTCACTTTAAGATATTAAGTCTAACTGGTCCCGCGATTGAACAACAGATTTCTTAAGCAACCTTCGGCCATAAAGGGATTTACTCTTTTGAAGCAATCCGGATCAAAACAGCCCTCGCGAAGCAAAAATTTTCTATTCGCAATTGGCATGGGGTACTTCAACCAAATTGTCATGTTGATGAGCGGACTCGCGGTTACGCCCATTCTCGTGCGTGAAGTGGGGGCCTCGGCGATCGGCAGCTGGTTAGGCACTGGCCAAATAATTGGGATAATCGGAATATTTGATTTTGGCATGAGCATCCTTTTCGTTCGGGAAGTGGCCGCCCTCTCCGGGCAAGTGGCTTCTGCAAAACGAGACGCTGGCTTCGGCGCAATCATTGGAAATTTTACTCTAGTCAGCCTCATTCAGCTCCCCGTTCTGCTAGGCGGTTGCGGGATAGCGTGGATACTGCTTCCAGCCGAGATGCAGAGGCACACCGGCATTTGCTTTTTCGTTCTTGGCGTTCTCGTTTGCACTTTCTTTCTCAAATACCTGACCAACGTTTTGATGGGACTTCAGGACCAAATTCAAGTAGCCCGCTTTCAATTGGTTGCGTGGACGATCAGCACTTCGATAACCTACCTTCTCGCCACCAACGGCTACGGCATCAAATCGCTCGCCATTGGCTGGGCTGTTGCAGAATTGGTGGTGCCCCTATGCGCTGGCTTTAGAATTTGGAGTCAGTTCCCCTTCGTTTTTAGGGCGGTTCACTTCAATTTGGGCAAAATTCCATTTCGTAGTTATTGGGAAAAAGGAAAATGGTTGATGATCGGAAATTTCACCCACATCCTAACCAGCTCCAACGATCTGACAATTATTGGCAAGGTGGCCGGTCCAACTCAGGTTTCGGTCTATTCCATGACGAACAAGCTGTTTGGCATTGCCAGCAACTTACCGAATCAAATTGTCGGTGTGGCAACTCCGACCATGTTTCAGATCGTGTCCGAGGATAGAAAGAAAAATTTCCTCCGAATTTTTTCAGGAATCGTACAAATCACTTTAATTTTGAGTGGTTTTTTGGTCGCGGCCATCCTATCGGTAAATTCCCAGTTTATTCCCTGGTGGGTCGGAGGGGAGTTCTACGGCGGTAACGCGCTAACCATCGCCCTGGGAATCAATCTTATAATTCGGCAGTTAGCCGCTTGTTCCGCCTTTGGCTGTTTATGGCTTGGCTACCATCGTGATTCGGTAGTGGCCCCACTGTTGGCCGGAATCTTCACGGTGCTACTCGCTATCCCGCTAACTAAATATGCCGGGAGTCTCGGAACGGTCTGGGCCAGCACGGCCACCATCATTTTGGTTTCACTTCCTTGGTCATTGTACCGCTTATGCTTAGCCCTTGATGTTTCGCTCGCAGAAGTTATGCAGCCCCACTTGGCGTGGGCATGGCGCACGTTATTTGTTCTGATCGTCTCTTTCGGCTTTTCTATGGTGCCGTCGCAATTTGGGCTTTTTGGCATGATCGCTAAAGCTCTCTTCGTCACCATCTTGTATCTGTTTATGATGAAACCGATTCTTTTTGGCAGCTTGCTTGGTGAATATGTAATTCCGCGATTCAAAAAAATTAGCTTTTGGAAAAAACTCTCTTCCACCGTTAGCGATCTCAACCCAGACGTCGCAGTGAAATCCGGGAAGGCCAATGCCGGAAATTAAGCACGAAGTATCAGTAGTCATTCTTAGCTATAACCGGCCCACCGAACTAAAACTGGCCATTGAGTCGGTTCTGGCGTCGAAGGGCGTCGATCTGCAGGTTTTGGTGGTCGACAATTTGAGTGGCCGGTCCGCGGAAATAAGGGACATGGTTGCTGCTTACGATCAGGTCAATCTGCTAGCGGTGCCCAATAATTCTGGCTTTACCGGTGGCATGAATCGCGGTCTGAAATGGGCGAAACGAAAATTTATATTGCTTACCGAAGACGACATCATTCTCTCCGCAAATTGCATTTCCAAAATGGCTGAATATTTAAATAGTAGTGCGCGGCCATTGTTGGTGAGCCCAGTAATTTTGAATCGAAGCGATAATTTGATTCGCTCGGCCGGAGGGGATGTAGATCTTTCTAATGGTTATCTAAAGAAAATGCACCATGCCGGCGAGGTTTTGGGGACGCAAGTACCTAGACTTCGCGAGGTAAGCTATCTTTCTGGTGCGCTGCTGTTTGGACGAAGCGAGACTTGGAAACTGTTGAATGGGTTTCGCGAAGACTTTTTCATGTATTTTGAAGATGATGAAATTTGTCAAAGGCTACGAAAAAAACAGGGGGCGCTGGTGGTTTTGGGGGAGGTGACAGCCGTTCACGTCGATCCGGCACCCGGCGTTGAGCTTCTTTGGCTTAAGCGAATGAAGTTAAGAAATTTAGTTCAGCTATACTTTTTGCACGGAAAATCAGGAAGTCTTCTCCCTTTTTTTATTAGAAACTTACTCCTTTCTCCGCTTAAGCAGCTCTTCATCCGACCCGAAGCTATACTCATCAGTTTGTCGGTGATGTTTGAAGTTCTAATTCGACTGCCGACTCTGCTGAAAGACCGACGCGCCTGATTCGCGTTGCCGAGTGTCGCGGACGTGACGCGCTTAAGGCCATGGTTCAATGCTATAATCAAAAAAAAGTTTTTCGTTTAGGAGGCTTATTTTGGGTCTACTACCTGTGTCGGCAGCACGAATTCGAAGATTTGCGTCGCGCCGAATTTTTTTACCGCTACTTCAGCGATTAGCCCCCCATCAGCTCGTGCAGACAAAATTTGGTTCGCTCAACGTAGATCTGCGCGACCAAATCGTGGCGAGATTGCTGTACCTTGAACACACCTATGAGCAGGAGGTTTTAAATTTTATTGAGCAGGTTGACCTAAAGGGTTCGGTTTGCGTGGATGTGGGGGCTAATCTTGGATTGCATTCCGTTTTTCTAAGTGGCCGCGTCGGTGAACAGGGGGCAGTCGTTGCTTTTGAACCCGAAAGCCACAACTTTGATCTTCTTACTCAAAATCTAAAACAGAACCAGTGTGCCAATGTCGTGGCTCACCAAAAGGCAGTTGGAGACCAGGCGGGAATCGCCCACCTCCAAATTGACCGAGTCAATTTTGGAGATCACCGAACGGTGAGCGAAGCCAATGGCCAAGCCGCAATTCAGAGCGTTGAAATCGTTCGGCTCGATGATGCGCTGACTTCCATTGCTGAGGGCAAAATAAAACTGATCAAGATTGATGTGCAGGGCCACGAGGTGGCGGTGCTGGCGGGAATGAAAGAAACCATTCGCCGAAATCCAGAGGTGCTTTTACTGATCGAGGTGTTTCCGGCGGCGTTGCGGGAAAGTGGCCACTCGGCAACCGAATTGGTTCTTAACCTACAAGCGTTGGGTTTTAAGGGGTGGGAAATTCATCCTCACCGCGTATTTCCGGCGCTTTCTGCCGAGAGCTATGAATTGATTCACGATGGAAAAGACGTAAACCTGGTTTTTGCGAAAAATGAAAAAGAATTGAACCAGCTGATGGCAAATTACTGGAACAAAAGCTGTAAAATAAAAGCTTGTTGAAAAAAAACGATCATTTCGTCGGATCGCTTTTAAAACCGATTTTCGTCAAGGTTACCGGTTGAAAACCCAAGCTCTTGTCGGCGAAAGGGAAGGGCACAAGCTTCGTTACCGTTAGTGTCACGAGCGCACAGCTCGTACACATCAATGTCCAAACGCTGACCGGGTGGAACGTGGGCGGTCATCGTTCCCTGCATTTCCCATTTTCCCGAGGCGCCTTTGGTCGAGACCGAGGCCATAAATTTTTTAAATAAGCGGCGGGCCGAAACTTCTTGGGCCAAATTAACGCCGATGGAGGCGATGCCCGAAGCGTCTTTCGCATCGAACATCACCTTAAAATCCAAGAATACCTCCCAACAGGGTCCCGACGCTAAAGCGGGTTCTGAGCAGATGTCTTGCCAGCGGATGAGCGGCTCTTTGTAATCAATTCTAGAAGCTTCCCGCGTGATTTCGGGCGCCTGGCAATCGATGCCCTGCGGACAAGAGGGCATTTGGCAGCTGGCTTTAGGCAAACCTGGAACGGTTTTGTCCATAGAACAGAGCCCAGCGTAGGCGCTGTGACCCGAACCCAAACTTAAAATCCCTACCCCAAAGATTAGTGCATTCTTAATCATCAACTTCCCCCTAACCGGCCCTAGTAAACCCTTTTCAGCTCTCCCACTGAAGCCCCATACTTGAGGATGTAGGCGCTGGTGACACTCACATTTTGAAGATTTCTTCACAAAGTCTTAACATAGCGGAAGCAATGGAGATTGGGTGAAAAGTGTAGGAATCTTAACATCTTGTTAAGTGTATTTGGTCTATGTCATGATCATCCTACAGAGGCTCGAAGCAGTACGTTGGTGGCATGGCCGAGCTTTTCGTAATATCTACGGCATCTTCTCGATTTTTAAAGCCCACCTACGTACCGATTCAAAAAAAATCATGAATTACTGGGAACAAGTTTTGGAAACGCTGGCGCCAGCCAATGCCGAACAAGAGGCCTGGCTGCAGAGCGTCATCGACACCTTGGAAAACGAGGGCACTATCGGCGGTCGAAACCAGATTTCGCGTGAGCTGGCCGCCTATTTTGATGAGCTTAGTGAAGCGCTT
The DNA here is from genome assembly GCA_043718025.1 of Pseudomonadota bacterium. Lineage (GTDB taxonomy): Bacteria > Bdellovibrionota > FAC87 > UBA2466 > UBA2466 > JBGSST01. The sequence goes on along the minus strand of JAYSWN010000064.1, from coordinate 7,240 downwards.
GCCCTTTTTGAGGAGATTCACGGCGCTAAATTTTCTAGCTGCGTTACGCGGCGGGATACTTTTGAGTTAAGCAAACTTCGGCTTCTTCGCGATCAGTGTCGCGGCATCAATCTAGGAGTTGCTTTTTGATGGTTTGATACCATTTCAGTTCCCCTGTCCCTAAAAAAGAGTGTTAGGCCGGTCGCTTTGCCCGCACCCAGGCGACCGGCCTTCTTCTTTGATTGAAACCTTACCCAACGACGAATATATAGACCTTCCATGGCGACACTTTCATGCCTTGGCATCATTCCCGCACGAATTGGCTCTACCCGGTTTTCGCGCAAAATTCTTGCGACGATTTCCGGCAAGCCTATGATCCAATGGGTGTGGGAAGCGGCCCACGAGGCCAAACAGATTGATAAGGTCATCGTAGCGACCGATTCACCTGAAATTCATCAGGTGGTGAAGGGGTTTGGCGGCGAGGCCCGCCTTACCGGAGAATTCCCTAACGGAACCACCAGGGTGGCCCATGTGGCGGCCGATTTTGCCTGCGATTACGTAGTAAATATTCAGGGAGATGAGCCTTTACTGCTTCCCGCCGATTTAGATGGGCTGGTGCTGAAGCTGAAACAGAAGGAGGCGCCGGGGATAGCGACTTTGGCGTGGCGCTGCAACGACCTCGAATCGGCATCTCAGCGCGACATTGTGAAGGTTGCTGTGTCGAAATCGGGTGAGGCGCTGTATTTTTCGCGATGCCCCATAGGCCCCCTGGCGGCCGGATACTACTGGCGGCATGTGGGCATTTACGGTTTTCGTCGCAGTGTTTTAATGGACTACTGTGGTTGGCCCGAGTCCGAGTTGGAAAAGGCCGAAAAACTCGAGCAGCTCAGGGCCTTAGAAAATGGCGTGCGCATCGTCGTGCACGAAGTTTCTGGACTGCGCGTCGCGGTAGACCTGCGTAGCGATATCGCACTCGTTGAAAAAGAGTTATGCTCTCGTAAATCTTCCCACGTCCTTGTTCAGGAGAATCGATGAAGTCTTCCCAGGCCAAAAAAAGCAAGCCGTCTTCGAAGCGCAATACCAAGTTTATCTTTGTGACCGGCGGGGTTCTTTCGTCTTTGGGCAAAGGGCTTACGGCCGCTTCGCTCGGTGCGTTGCTTGAAAATCGTGGACATCGCATCACCTTGATGAAGATGGATCCTTACTTGAATGTGGATCCGGGAACCATGAATCCGTTTCAGCATGGCGAAGTTTTTGTTACCGAAGATGGGGCCGAAACAGATTTAGATTTGGGCCATTACGAACGATTCACTAACGTAAACTTAAGTCGGGAAAATAGCGTTACGGCCGGGCAGATTTACGAAACCGTTATCGCCAAAGAGCGACGAGGCGAATACCTGGGCGGCACCGTGCAGGTTATTCCGCACATTACCGACGAAATTAAAGAACGGGTCCGCAAGGTGGCCGAGGGCAAAGACATTGCCATTATCGAAATTGGCGGCACCGTGGGTGACATCGAGTCGCTTCCGTTTCTGGAGGCCATTCGCCAGATTCGTTTTGATGTCGGCGAAGAAAATGTAATTTTTATTCACGTAACTCTGGTGCCTTATTTGGCGGTTAGTGGCGAATTAAAGACCAAGCCAACTCAGCACAGTGTACAAAAGCTGCGGGAGATTGGTATTCAACCAGACTTTTTAATGTGCCGTAGCGATCGGGCGCTAGGCGATGAGATTAAGAAGAAACTGGCGTTGTTTTCTAACGTCAAAGTCGATCATGTGATTACGGCACAAGACGCCGCCAGTATTTACGAAGTGCCATTGTTGCTCCACGAGCAGAAGTTGGATGAAAAAGTTTGTCACCGTTTACAGATTGAATCCAAAGACCGGAGCCTCGAAAAATGGGTCAAGATTGTTGAATCCATCTCACGCCCACGGCAAGGTACGGTGGATATTGGGGTGGTTGGCAAGTACGTCGACTTATCCGACAGTTACAAAAGTGTTAGCGAAGCGTTGGTGCATGGTGCCGTGGCTAACCATTGCCGTTTAAATTTACATTTTATTGATTCTGAAACATTGGAAAAAGGCGGGCATTCGTCGGCGCTTGAAGGGTTAGATGGTATTTTGGTTCCCGGTGGATTTGGTAAACGGGGCGTTGAAGGAAAAATACTGGCCATTCGTTACGCGCGCGAAAATGGGTTGCCATTTTTTGGGATTTGTATCGGTCTTCAGCTGGCCATCATTGAATTTGCACGAAAGGTTTGCGGCATTTCCAAAGCGACCAGCCGAGAGTTTTCCAACACTGGCGAGTTTGTAATCGATCTGATGGAAGATCAACGGCGTGTGCAGCGTTTAGGCGGCAGCATGCGCTTGGGTTCGTACGCATGCAAAATCAAGGCAAAGAGTTTGGCCGAGAAGGTATACGGAAAATCTGAAATAAAAGAACGTCATCGTCATCGCTACGAAGTTAATAATCATTATCGCAGTCAGCTCGAAGAGCGCGGCATGTTGTTTTCAGGTCTGAATCAAGAGATGAATTTAGTGGAAATGATGGAGCTGCCGAAACACCCTTGGTTTCTTTCGTGTCAGTTTCATCCGGAATTTCGCTCAAAACCGTTTGCGCCGCATCCGTTATTTATCGGCTTCATTCAGGCGGCACTGGAAAGAAATCTGTTGAACAGCCGTAATCGCAAGAAGCCTACGGTGCCTCTAATCGGTGGCAAAGAGGGCCGCAAGGCGAGCCGCGCGACCAGCGCAAACCCCTGAGAGTTGGGAAGAACTTACCCCTGTTTTTTGGCTACAAAAGTAATCTCATCTTCTTTTGTAACCTGTTCTGAAACTACGTACGGAGGTCGCTTCATGACCCTGAAGTGAATGCGTGCAATATATTCACCGATTACACCGAGGGCAAATAATTGCACTCCCGAAAAAATAGCAATGCTTGAAGCCAAGAAGGGAAATCCAGGAACTGATCCACCTTCAACCCAGTAGCGTCCCAGTACCCAGGCAAGAATCGCCACCCCGAGAAACGTGGTACTTAACCCAAGCGCCGTTGCTCCCCGAAGCGGTAGCGAACTGAATCCGGTAACCATGTTGATGGCATGTCTAGCCAACGAAAAGAATGAGTAGTTTGATTCTCCGGCTTTTCGTGGGGCGTGCTCAACTTGAACGGCCTGAAAAAGGGTTGCCCCCCAATTCAAAAGCACATCGATATACACAAAATCCCCATCGTAATGGTCGAAGGCCTTTCGCAAAACTGTCGGAAAAGCGCGGAATGAGCTGGCGTTGCGGGCGTTGGTGGCCCCGAGGGTGGCCGTAAGGGCTAATCTCAAGACTGAACTGCCCCAGTTTTTCCAAAAGATATGTTTTTTTTGTCGCGGCACACCGTAAACGACTCCCCCGTTTTTACAAGAGACGCTCAGTAGTTTATGAATTTCTTCCGGCGGAGTTTGTAGGTCGTCATCTAGGGTAACCACGTAGTCGTATTTTGCTCGGCGAATTCCAGCCAGTAGCGCGCTGTGTTGGCCGAAGTTGCGCATTAGCTTTAGTCCCACAATTTCGGGATGACGCGCGCTCAATTTTTTAATGATCTCCCAGCTTTCATCGGGACTTCCATCGACAACAAGAACTACCTCAAACTTCGAACTGCATGCCGGGAGTGCGGCCTTTAAGCGTGAAACCAACTCTGCAAGAGTTGTCGCACTTCGGAACACGGGCACCACGACTGACACGGTGGGCAACTGGTTCACCTTAGGCGATGGAAAAAATGTGGTGGCCATATCCTTTTTTCGGCACAATTACTCCATATGATTAGCTTTTGATCTTATCATGATGGCGGCTCCTCTTTTTTATCGCTGGAAGTCGCGGTCGCCCCTTTGCCCCTCCCATAAAGGAGAATGACGCAGTGGTACTTTTTGATACTCCTTGGAATCTTGAAACTTTGGGCACCTCCGTTGAGTTACGATTCGACGGCAGCGAGAAACTCCCTGAAATCAATCCAGAAATATGGAGCCGTCATCGATACGTTGCGGCCAGCCTTCCGATGGGTAATTTGGAGTTGATCCATTCTCTCGAAGACCAGGGCTTTCGCTTTGTGGAGACAAAGTTCTCTTTAGACCTGGATCTCATCGCCAGTCCGGAAATACCCGAAGAGGTGAAGTTGTTGGCGCGGCGATCGAGACTGGAACGTATCAACAGTATCAATGCGTTTGAGCTACTCCTGCAACAAATTCAGGCGGGTATTTTTCAGACCGATCGTATCGCTTTAGATCCGAAATTTGGCATTCAAACCTCCGCTGCCCGCTACATAAACTGGCTGCGCAATAGTTATGGTTTAGAAAGTAGTCCGATTGACTCCATTCTCTATCGTGAAAAATCAGTTGGGTTCATTTTTACCGAGGCAGAAAACAATCATCTTCAAATTAAATTAGGCGGTATTTTTACAAGCTACGACGGCCGCGGCTACGGGGCGCTCCTGATTTACCATCCAATACAGATGGCGAAAATTAAGGGGCTTAATCGGGTAAAGACCGAAATTTCTTCGAATAACGTTGGAATCTGGAGGCTATACCAAGCCTTTGGCTTTAAAATAGTGGAAGCCCGTTACCTTCTTCGGAGGACTAACAATGCCTAAGCCCCATGACGACGTGAAAAAAATTTTAAATTTCATTTTAGAGAAGAAGGGTTTACCGCTGAGAAATCAATTTGAAGCCTCGCTGACGCTTTCTGGTGATCTTGGTCTAGATTCCCTTGATCTGGCTGAGTTAACCGTTCGGCTCGAAGACCGGAGCGGGATTGATGTTTTTCAAAACGGTATTGTTAAGACGATTGGTGAACTGTTGGCCGCGTTGGAAAGCCCATCGACGCCATGACCCCAAAAAAAATAATTTTTTGGCACTCTCCATCCGGGAATCAGCGTCGCACTTACGCTGACCTAATTCACGATATTAGGCGAGTTGACTCTACTTCTAGTCAGCTGGGTACCGAACCCCCGTATGAAATGTACGTTCGGCTTCTGGCGGCATTAGCGAACCATCGGCACATTGCCTTGACCGACCCCGACCTTAAGAGTTTGCAAAACTCAAACGAAGCCGTGAGCGAGCCGGTCGTCTGGAGACCAGAATCTATAGACAGTCTTGTGGAGCGCATTAGCCGTTCCGACTGGACCATTGATCTCTATTCCAGCGGAACAACGGGTATTCCTAAGAAAAGTGTTCATTCCGCAAGTACCCTTCTTTCTGAGGTACGAACCGGCGCGCGGTACCGAAACGCAACGTGGGGGCTTTGTTACAACCCCACCCATATTGCGGGCCTGCGCGTCTTCTTTCAAACGCTTTTAAACCAGGGTTCTTTGGTCAATCTATTTGGAGCAAGTCCAGAGATGATCGCAAAAACCCTGATTTCTGAATCTGTTTCAGCACTATCCGCAACACCTTCATTCTATCGGCTGCTCTTTACAAAATTGGAAGCGCCATTGCCTACGGTGAAACAGGTAACCTTTGGTGGCGAACGCTTGAACGAAGAGACGTGGCGGGAAGCCAAGCGGAGGTTCCCCTCGGCCAGAATTCGGAATATTTTTGCGGCTACCGAGATAGAGACAGTTTTGGTTTCGGACGGATTCCGCTTCACGCTTAACGAAGAGCTCAAGTCAAAGGTTAGAGTTTCTGAATCTGGTGAATTGCTTTTTAAGCGTGAACTTGTGGCGGAAGTTTCCGACCAGAGTAATTCCGATCAGTGGTATTCCACTGGCGATCTAGTGAACTTGAATACGGACGGGTCATTTGAAATTTTGGGACGACGGCACGACCTGGTGAATATCGGCGGCTACCTCGCCAATCCCCATGAAGTTGAAAGTGCGATCTTGAGAGTTCCCTGGATTCACGACGCGGTAGTGGTACCGCGAGAAAACTCTGTGACCGGATATGTTCTCGAGGCGCAAGTGATTGTGAAAAAAGAATTGGCTCCGGCAAACTTTGAGCTGGCGTTGACAAAGTTGTTGGCCCAGTCGCTACCACGATGGATGATTCCCCGAAAGATTACATCAGTTGATTCGATTCAGCTGGGAAGAACCGGGAAAAGGGAAAGAAAATGCGCATAATACTCGTTACCGGCGTTTCGGGCGGACTAGGATATGAGATCGTGAAGAATCTGTTGGATGGTACTGAATACAGAGTGGTGGGGATGGGTAGAACGGCACCGCTTATTCCTAATAGTTATTCAAAAAGATTTGAATTCCTACCTTGTGATATGCGCAACGCTAGTGCGGTTTCGGAGGTGTTTAAAGAGCAGGTGGCAAGTAAAGGCCCCGTTTTTGGTTTAGTGAATAACGCGGCCGACGCCTATGACGACCTGGTGACCAATGCAAGTTTCGAAAGACTGAACGACATGTTTATGGTCAATGTTTTGTCTCCCATGCTACTGACCAAACAGGTGTTGCGCGATATGTTGCTGCATGAAACGGCGGGCTCGATCGTAAACATCACCTCGTTGGCCGCGCACACCGGCTACAAGGGGCTTGCGATGTACGGCGCCACCAAAGGTGCCATGGAATCTTTTTCGAGGGGAGTGGCTCGTGAATATGGTGCGCGCGGCATTCGCAGCAATTGTGTGTCGCCCGGTTTTATGAAAACAAAAATGACCGAAAAGCTGGGCGTGGACCAGGTGGAAAAAATTGCCAAGCGTACCAGCTTGAAAAAACTCCCTACTTTAGAAGCTACGGCCAATACGGTAAGATTCTTGTTGGGCGACGAAGCCAACTCCATAACCGGAACCACAATTCACGTAGATTCCGGCTCGCTCTAGCTCATCTCTTTTTTCTCTCAAAAATCTTTGCCCAGGCGTGGGCAGCTACCAGGTTAAAACTGCGGGCAAGTTCTTGGTCGAACTTAATTTGAAGTTCACTCTGCTTGGCGCAGGAGGCGTCCCCTAGGTCGCAATACTCATCACTTCTCCTCACCACGACATCTATTTTTTCAATATTGGCTAAATGGGATTGGAGAAGATAGGGATAAAGAATTTTTGCGGCAGAAAGAACCGTGGGGGTTAGGGGGAGAAGATTTGAGTGAAGGTAATCTAGTGAGTCGGGTGGAAAAGAAACTAAAGTTCGGTTTTTTTTCTGCAGTTCGTTCAATTGGAAATTGAGACTTGAGTCAAACAACGATTCATCAACGCTTACCAAGACACCCTGGTTTGGACCAGCACCCATTGCGCTAGTTCTGAGATTGGCAAAGGGAAATCCTTTTATCTGCATAAAAATATTTACCGAA